>WTIQ01000225.1 GCA_011525185.1 Paracoccaceae bacterium
GGTGAGATTTGTGCCCCAGCCGAAGGAGACTTTTACCCGATCAGAAAAGCGCTTGTGAAGGTCAACAATCGTATCCACGTCCAGACCATCAGAAAAGATGACGAGCTTATCGCGGGGGTCTTCACCGCGCTCTTGCCACCACTTTATGGCCTTTTCAGCCCCTTGCGCGGGGGAGCCGCTGTCGATGCGTATCCCTGTCCATTGTGCGAGCCAATCCGGCGCATTTTTCAAAAATTCATCTGTCCCAAAGGTGTCAGGCAAAATAATAAGGAGATTGCCATCATGCTCTTTTTGCCAATCCGCGAGGACTTGATAAGGGGAAGCTGCTAATTCCTCGTCATTTTCGGTCAAGGCGGCATAGATCATGGGCAATTCATGGGCATTGGTACCAATGGCTTCAATGTCTCTGTAGCGGGCAATTGAGCAGTTTGATGTCCCAATAAATTTGTCGCCAAGCCCCTCTAACATGGCCTGAACGCTCCAATCTTGCCAGAGAAATGAATGACGTCTCCGCGTGCCAAAATCCGCGATACGCAGATCTGGCAGGTCGCGCAGTTTCTCTATTTTTTGCCAGAGTTTGGTCATGGCGCGTGCATAAAGCACCTGCAACTCAAAGCGCCCCATTGTGTTAAGCGCCGCGCGGCCGCGCAGTTCCATCAACACCGCAAGGGCGGGGATTTCCCAAAGCATCACTTCCGGCCATAACCCTTCAAATGTCAGCTCGTATTGTCCCTCTTTTTTCTCTAGGTGATAGTCTGGAAGCTGCAGGTTTTCAAACCACTCCATAAAATCGGGGCGAAACATTTGCCGTTTGCCGTAAAAGGTATTTCCGCGCAGCCATGTGCTTTCGCCTCGAGTCAACCTTAGTCCCTTGATATGGTCCAACTGTTCGCGGAGTTCAGTTTCATCGATCAACTCAGCAAGCCGTACATCTTTTGAGCGATTTATCAGGCTAAAACGTACCTGTGTTTTTGGATGATGTCGGTGGATAGATTGGCACATCAATAATTTATAAAAATCAGTGTCAATCAAGGACCGAACAATGGGATCGATCTTCCATTTGTGGTTCCAAACTCGGGTTGCAATATCAACCATTTATGCCCCCCATGTCACGCCCATCTCTAGTAAGGTTTTGCGTGCTGTTTCAAGTGAGCCATTGAGATCAATAGCTCTGGTCATATGATCTAATACGGTTACGGAATACCCAAGCTTGCAGGCATCCATTGCCGAATAAAACACACAAAAATCCGTAGCTAGACCGACAAGATCAATGCTCGTGATGTTTTTATTCTGTAAGTACCCATGCAGGCCTGTTGGCGTTGTCTTGTCATTTTCAAAAAACGCAGAGTAACTGTCCACATCGGGGTTAAACCCTTTGCGTAAGATTAAATCAGCACGATCGACGTTGAGATTGGGATGAAAATTTGCTCCTTCGCTTCCTTGGACGCAATGATCTGGCCAGAGGACTTGAGAACCATAGGACATCTCAATTGTGTCAAGCGGATTTTTTTGAGCATGTTGGCTTGCAAACGAGGAATGATGTTTAGGATGCCAGTCCTGAGTTAAAACGACGGATGAATAATTATGCATTGCGCCGTTGACAGGGGCGATGATTTCGTGTCCACGGTCCACTGCAAGCGCACCGCCTGGGCAAAAATCATTTTGTATATCGATAACCAAAAGTAATTCTGACATTGCCTGCACCATGTTCTTTGACCACAGGTATATGCGCTCTATTTGGCTGTCTATGCAAGGCAATTTCGAGAAGATGCATTGGTATATATTTTGCGATCAAAAGAGTATGGTTTATACATCCTATGTTTTTTAGTGTTACCAAGGTTCGGGGTGCGTTTTGGTTGACGTCTAATAACGGTTAAGAGGCCTGAGTTTTTGAAGTGAGCACGCAATCTACATCTTATGCATCTGGTATGACCGATCGGGAAATTGACCTGCAACGCCGCATGTTGGTTAGCAGGCTGGCCGTGATTGTTGTCGTTATTTTGGCATCGAGTTGGTTGTTAACTTTCGTTTATTTAGGCGAAAGTATGGGAATGCTCATTTGCGGCGGAGTAACAGCTCTTTATTTGTTTTGTGGTGGATTGTTTTACCTTGGCTACAATTTTATGGGGCGCTTGATTTGGATCAATGGTGCAACGGCATCCACCGTTGTTGGACTTGTTTTTGGCGAATCTAGCGTTGATATCGACTTGCTCTTTCTTCCGCTTATGGCGATGCCTTTTTTGGTCTTTTCTTGGAAATTTGAAAGGCCTTATTTGTTGGCCTGTTTTTTCTTTCCAATGTTGGCGTGGCTTGCCGTGGTTCAATTTGATTTGATCGGTGCGTCGGGGCGCATCTTTAACTTGCCCGTTGTTGACTCTTCCCTTGACGATAATCTGTTGAATTTTTTGTTGCGATTGACTGTCGCGATTTTGCTTGTAGCCCAGCTTTATTACTTTACGCACCTCACAGGTAACACTGAAGCTGATCTATATAATGCGAGGATCAAAGCCGAGGAGGCCACCCGCGCGAAAGGCGATTTTCTCGCGAATATGAGCCATGAGATCCGAACGCCCATGAACGGGATTATCGGCATGGTCGAAGTGATGGATACGATGGAGACCACAGTGCATCAGCGACAGATGATTGGCACTATTCGGACATCGGCATTTTCTCTGTTGCGCATTATTGATGACATCTTGGATGCGAGCAAAATTGATGCTGGAAAAATGGTGATTGAGGCATCTAAAACGAATATTCACTCTGTTGTTGAGGGCGTTGCCGTCACCTTGCAAACGATCGCGGATGCGAGTGACGTGGGTCTTGTCTTGTCCATTGATGCACGCATTCCGAAATGGATCGTCGCTGACTCAGGTCGAGTGCGTCAGATCCTGCTTAATGTGGTGGGCAATGCGATCAAGTACTCGTCCTTTGACCTCACCGGACGAAAAACGTTGGTCTATTTCTCTGTCGAGCAAGGTCCTGGTGACACGATTATATTCCAAGTTAAAGACCAAGGCATAGGTATGGATGAGACTGTTTTGGACAATCTCTTTCAACCTTTTGTTCAGGGGGAATCTTCGACCATTCGGCAGGTTGGTGGAACGGGTCTTGGCTTGGTAATTACGCGAAAACTCGTCTTGCAAATGAAGGGTGATATTCAAGTAGAAAGTCAGGTTGCCGAAGGCACAACCGTTACAATTTCGATACCATTCCCAAAAGCCGCAGGCGAGCAAGATGAGACGGTAGATTTGACTGGTCTGCATGTGGATTGGCTTGTTGAAAAGAACGGGTTTCCCATTTGGAAATTTGCGTCTAATTTTGAAGCATTGGGGGCTACGCTTAGTGAGACATTTGTATCTGGCGATCTGTCCGATTACGAGCCAGATTTGAACCCAGAACGTATACTCGTCTTGCGCCCAAATAATGCCGCAACAGCGCGGCTCTGGCGACAAAAAATAAAAAGCGTATCGCCTGAGAAAAAGATGGTTATTTTGACCACCGACCGAGCGGAGCAATTGGGTTTACGACATGAAAACGATTATTGGGTTCAAGCCTTCCCTCTTTTGATGTCCGAGTTTTTGAATGCGCTTGCGACTATGAGTGGGCGTAAGAAGGTTACAGATGGACGGCCGATTGATAAAGTTCAAGATGTTCTCTCTCCAGAAGAACTGGCGCGGCGCGGTAAGATTTCGATTCTATTGGTAGAAGACAATGAAATTAATCGCATTGTTCTTGGGCGTCAGCTAGAAGTGATTGGATTTAATCCAGACTTCGCGAAGAATGGCCAAGACGGGTTTAAAAAATGGGAAAGTGGACGCTATGATTTAGTGCTGTCCGACTGTCATATGCCGCTTGTCGATGGATTTGAGATGGCAACAATGATACGTCGGCGAGAGGAGGAGCAATCCTTGGCGCGCACACCCATAATCGCCATTACCGCTAATGCCCTTACGGGAGATGCGGATAAATGTTTTGCTTGTGGAATGGATGATTATATCTCTAAACCAGTAGAGCTGGTTCACCTTGATGCGAAGCTCGCGCTGCAAATTGCCGATATAAATTAAACGCAAAAGCCGGAACAATACATTTGCCCCAGCTTTTGTTTGAGAATTAGTTTGACGCAACGCCCGCCAAAATGAGTACTGCGAGCATTGGGATCAAGAGGTTTGACCCAGAGGAGCTGGCTGTGTCTTGCACGATTGTTTCTGGCATAACTGGAGCTACATCTGGTTCAGCAACGTTCATACCGCCTGCGACGGCAGCTGTTGTAAATGTAGAGAAAGCAAATGCCAAAGCTACTTTTTTCATTTCGAAATCCTTGTTCGTTTTTTCATTTGCACCTAGCATCGGTATACGAAGCAGACACATGTCAAACCTGTAATGTATTTTAGTATTGTAATGAAGCCACTAGTATGCATTTCAATACTTTGTTATGTCATATCAGCAACACTTGCGTGCCTACGCGTGTAAGCTCAAACAACTCTGCGACATGTTCGTTGTAAAGCCCAATGCAGCCATTTGATGATCGACGTCCGATTTTTCGGGTATCATGTGTCCCATGTATACGATAGTATTGCCAGCTCAGATAGAGCGCATGCGAGCCAAGAGGATTATCGGGGCCTGGAGGCATGAATTTTGGCCACTCAGGATTTCGTTCTAGCATCGAGGGTGTTGGGCGCCAGCTTGGTCCTACAACCTTACGCGTGACTTTAGTGCGGCCGCGACGTGTTAGTTCTTCGCTCAGCGGCACACTGCTGGGGTAAAGCTTATCTCGGCTTTCATCTTCTGACCAAAAATCCAGCGCTCTGGATGTTATGTGAACTAAAACTGCGCCCTTATCCAAGTTTTTGAA
>WTIQ01000349.1 GCA_011525185.1 Paracoccaceae bacterium
AAAAAGTCACGGTGGCTTCCGAGACGATGGTAACCGCCTTGTCCAGCAGTCCTGATCACGTGGAGATTGAGACGCAAAATCGGCAAGATGCTACGCGCGCACAAAAGTATCAGGCCCGTTACGTGGTCGGCTGTGATGGAGCGAATTCGATCGTCAGACAGTCGATGGGCAGCACGATGAAAGATTTTGGATTTGAGGAGCGCTGGTTGGTGGTTGATGTGCTCCTCAAGCATCCCCGTCCAGATCTCGGCGATCATTCGATCCAGTTTTGCGATCCAGAGCGGCCAATGACCTATTGTCGTAGCCCTGGGATCAGGCGAAGATGGGAAATTACTATTCTGCCAGATGAGACAGAAACAGAGGTTCTTACAGAAAGCTTCGTCTGGGATCTGTTAAAACGCTGGATCACCCCAAAAGACGCGGAAATTGAGCGTACGGCTGTTTACACCTTTCACTCACAAGTGGCCAAAACTTGGAGGTCAGAGAGGGTTATGATCGCAGGTGATGCAGCCCATCTGACGCCTCCCTTCATGGGACAGGGCATGTGCACAGGCATAAGAGATGCTGCCAATTTAGCTTGGAAATTGGGGCATGTTATAAAAGAAGACGCGGAGGATGACATTCTAGATAGCTATGGATTAGAGCGGCGTCCTCATGCGCAGAGCTATGTTGAAACGGCCATTAAACTTGGCGCATTGATCAATTCCCTCGATCGCAACACGGCCAAAGAGTTATCTTCTGGCAATGGACAGGGGCAGATGCGTTCAATTGCGCCACGCCTTGGTCAGAGTGCGTTAACGAAAGCGTCTTGCGCTCAGCACGACGCCTCCAGCTTGGGTCGCCCTGCCCCACAATTTACGACACAACACAACACAGAGCGCTTTGATGATCGTATTGGCTATGCGCATAGCATTATAAGCCATCAGAAACCCGACGGAATGCGCAATACTGTTCTTTGGCTTGACGCGGGACGTCATTCTGAGGCAAACCGTTTTTTAAAATCACAGGATGCGGCGGCGATTTGGGTGCGCCCTGATCGTTATGTTGGGTCCATTCTCAAGGACACCGATTTGATCAGAAAAACCCTTCCGACATTTTTATTTGACGACACTAAAAACGAAAGTCACTTATGAAACTTGCAACTCTTAAATCTGGCGGTCGCGATGGCACGCTCGTCGTTGTGTCCAAAGACCTTACGCAGTATGCGGTGGTGGGGTCAGAGGCGCCAACGCTCCAATCCGCTTTGGAGAATTGGCAAGACATTTCACCGCTGCTCAGAACGCTTTCAGACCAAATCGCAGCAGGAGCTGTTGAGACGCAAGAGCTTGATCCAAGACAGTTAGCGAGCCCTCTACCACGTGCTTATCAATGGGCAGATGGGAGCGCCTATCTCAGTCACATGCGCTTGGTTCGACAGGCCCGGGGCGCGGAGATGCCCAAAAGCTTTGAAACCAATCCACTGATGTATCAAAGCGGCAGCGATGGCTTTCTCGCACCAACGCAAGATATCCCCTGCCCTGATGTAGACTGGGGCTTGGACTTTGAGGGCGAAATTGCTGTCATTACCGATGACGTGGCCATGGGCTGTCAGGTTGAGGAGGCCGAAAAACATATTAAACTTATTATGCTCTGCAATGATATCTCTCTTAGGCATGTGATGAAGCCAGAGCTGCAAAAAGGGTTTGGCTTTTTTCAATCAAAGCCCGCAAGCGCCTTTTCCCCAATCTGCGTCACACCCGATGAACTGGGTCCGGCATGGACGGGACGCAAAATTACGTTACCACTCAAGACCACATACAATGGTGAAGTCTTTGGTAATGTTCCAGCAGGCGTTGATCTGAATTTTGATTTTGCCGATTTAATTGCCCATGCTTCTCGAACACGCGCACTTGTGGCGGGTACAATTATTGGCTCTGGCACAGTCTCTAACACAAATCATGAAGACGTGGGATCCTCGTGTCTTGCAGAGGTGCGTATGATTGAAACCATCGAAAACGGCGCCCCAAGTACTCGCTTTATGCAGCCAGGCGATCACATCCGATTTGAAATGTTTGATGAAGACGGAGGTTCAATCTTTGGCGCGATTGATCAAAGGGTTGTCTGAGCTAGTCTTTGTGAGAGAACTACCCTCCCTTCCAGACATCACAGCGTAGATAGTGCCTGTCGCATTAGAATTGGCCCTATTCTCATCGCACGACGGCGTTTTTGCATAAAAATGCACATCTCCATTCGATGACGTTAGAAGCTCTCTCTGGTATAAAGCCGAAGCGGCGGAGGCCACGAGGCAAAAGGTTCAATCTAGCAGTCTGAGCCTGTCGCCTCGCCAATCCCATTGGCCTCACAAGTAGAGCCTTAAGGCTTGGGAGGAGCTTATATTAAACAAATACGCTCCTTAATGCGCGTTTGAATACACATTTACGATCGAGACACCGATGACAATGAGACCAAGGCCAAATATCGTTGGCCATGATAGGGCCTGCGCGAAAACGATCCGTCCAAAGATCGCGATTAAAAAAATTCCGAGACCAGACCAGGTTGCATAAACAACCGCTATCGGTATCGTTTGAACCGCAAATGTGAGTAGATAAAAGGAGATAGCATAGGACAAAAACAGCACAGCCGTTGGTAGCATTTTTGTGAAATTTTGTGAGACGGGAAGCAAAAGAGTCCCTGCTACTTCAAAGACGATTGCAAACGTCAGAAATAGGTAACTTTTCAATGTGACCTCCCTTTGTGGCCATAGTCAATCTTATGGATCGACCTAATTCTAAACTTTGAGAGGGGTCAAGTCTGTGGTCGCTTTTGCAATATTCCTTTTTGTCGTGGTCTGACCTAAGGGAATAGCGCCCGCGCAGACTAACGAGGCTTGGTAAAGAATGTTCATCGCCATTTTTAATATTGTCGCACCTGTCTTTATCCTCGCTGGGGTTGGCTACACATGGGTACGTCTTGGGTTTGAGTACCGCATCGAATTCGTCACACGATTTGCAACGTCACTTGCAATTCCTTGTCTCATCTTCGTGTCTCTCATGCAGGCCGAAATAAATCCTAACATTTTAGGAAAATTCATCGGCGCGGTTTTTATGACCTACCTTCTCTTGGGGGGCTTGGCATTCGTCTTTGTCAAAAGCTTTCGATTGCAACCGCGAACCTATCTCATGCCGCTTATTTCGGGCAATACTGGCAATCTGGGCCTGCCTCTCTGCCTGTTTGCGTTCGGAGATCTTGGTCTGAGCTACGGTATTTTAATATTTGCAGGCACAAGCCTCGTCGCCTTTACGGTCGGCATATGGGTGGTCGCTGGCGGAGGAAGCTTTAAACGTTTGCTCCAAGAACCCCTCGTTGCGGCGACATGTCTTGGCTTGCTCTTTATGTGGCAAGGTTGGCACACACCAGTTTTCCTGACCAACGCCCTTTCTCTTATTGGACAAATGGGTATCCCAATGATGCTGATCACATTAGGCGTTGCCATATCGCGTTTGGAGGTCACAGAGGTCTTACGAGCCGTATTTCTTTCGCTTTCAAAAATAGCGATGGGTGTTTTTTCCGCATGCTTCATCATCTGGCTGTTTGACCTTGATCCCATGGCCGCCTCTGTTTTGATTTTGCAATTTTCGATGCCAATCGCTGTCACATCCTATTTGTTGGCTGAAAAATACGGCGCAAAGGCAGAGGCCGTTGCAGGTCTTGTGGTCACGTCAACAGCTCTTACAATCGCGATTTTACCAATGGTTCTTTATTTTATCTTGTAGAACATCATGGCATGACTCATCGATCAAATTACGAGATCAGTCTTGATCCTGTCACTCATTTGGACACGCGCGATCCGAGGACGGGATGCCCGGGTGGTGTAACATCGCGCCAACCTCCATACCGTAGCGATCAGACAATCCACCATTGATTTCTAATACGAATTGGATCTCGTCCCCTCCATAAATGGGTGTTTCATCTAGAGGCACAGCATTTTCATAGATGAAACTCACGCGACCCGCCTGATCGGCAAACAGCATATCGAGCTTTATCAGCGTATTCTTCATCCAAAAATATCGTTTCGACGGTGTTGGATAGACAAACAACATCCCCTCGGATTGGGGGAGATGATCCACATACATCAGACCCTTCGCGCGCAAAGCTTCGGTGTCGACGACCGTTACATTGAACGATATTTCCGCATTTTGCGATTGCACAGTGAGCACCGATGGATCACACTTGTCGCTTGGCAAAGCCTTGTAGGGCGCCAACATAAGCACTAGGGTAACTCCCGTTAATGCCCCATGTTTCAAGAGTGCGGCGCTTCCCAAGCCAAAACCTCTGCTGCCATTCTCCCACGTCGTCCATCGTATACGCGTATTGCAATCGCTTCACCAGTGGCAAGAGTTGAAAATCCGCTGGCTTTCAAAACATCAATATGAACGAAAATATCATCTTTACTCCCGAACACATTGGCAAACCCATATCCCCGTGCAGCATCGAACCATTTGACCCGTGCGGGCTCAACGCTCAGCTGTTGCAGTTCAGCATCACCCAGGTTTTCAAGATCAGCGATTCGCGCCGAACCCAACCCAGACGCAGTGATCGAATATATTTCTTGAACCTGAAGTCCCTTTACAGTTTGCGTTATAGAGCATTCGATCTCAGATTGATTTAAAACTGTTACTTGGCCATAGCGCCTTAGCACTTGAGCATGCAACAATATGTCATCATCTATCCCGTCTACCCTTACAAAACCAAACCCTTTTTGTGGGTCATACAGATTCACGGCTCCCACATACCGCATCGTCTCATTCACGTCCCATATCCCTCACCCGGCCGCTTATATGCCCTATTGCCTCAATGCGCTAACGGAATGC
>WTIQ01000133.1 GCA_011525185.1 Paracoccaceae bacterium
GCTTTGGCCCCCTGTTTGACCAATTTACTATCGGGAAAACCTTGACCAGAGATTTTCTTTATCACCCGTTCGTTCAAAAGCTTTTTGGTCACATCATGGTAAAATTTATCATCAAACCACGCGATGAGACGTCTCACCTCATATCTGTCATCGGCATCCACAGGGATCAAAACAGGAGACGGATAAATGCCTTCCAGATGCTCGCAAATTGCTTGGCTCTCGGTGTAAAGCTTGCCGTTCATACGTAAAATCGGAACCTTTCCAGCCGGATTACGCCTGATCAATTCTGCCGACGGCTGCCAATACCGCTCTTCGATCAGTTCAATCTCAACCTTTTTTTCGGCCAAAAACAGTCTTACTTTTCGCGAAAATGGGGAAAGCGCAAAGTGATACAGGCGAAGCATCGAATAGAACCATACATATTAAGTGCCTTATCATTGCCCTTTAATCCAAGTAATTTCAATCGGTGAAAGGGAAGTTTATCCCTTTTATCTTGGTCACGACAAAATATTAAGGGTCATGCCTAGCTAAATGACTTTTGACTGTCATAAAGCTATGAAAGGGCATGACCCAAAACTTATTTATTCGGCAGGAAGGCTCGTAGCTTCATTGCTCAGGGGGTGGGGTAGATGTACGATCATTTCTTTGGGACAAATTTGCAAGAAATGTCCAAGCTCATTCTCCCAATGCAGCAGAATTTCCTTTGCTTTCGCACTTCCAGTTTCCTCTGCATGGCGGCTCACCAGCTCATGAAGTTGTGACTGCCAATGCTGCACTTCAACCGCAGATGTCACGAGCGTCTCTGCATTAATCATGTCCAGAGCCGTTTGATCTGGATCGTAAAGATAGGCCATACCGCCCGTCATGCCAGCCCCGAAATTTGAACCAATCGAGCCGAGTACAACGGTGACACCGCCCGTCATATATTCGCACCCATTACTGCCACAGCCCTCCACAACGACCTTGGCCCCAGAGTTGCGCACACAAAACCGCTCGCCTGCGCGACCCGCCGCAAAGAGATAGCCTTCCGTTGCACCATATAGAACCGTATTTCCGATAATTGTGTTATCTGCTGCAATTAAAGGACTTGCCATTGCGGGTCGCACCACAATGGTCCCACCAGAGAGCCCCTTTCCCACATAGTCATTGGCATCTCCTGAAACCTCAATTTTAAGGCCAGGTGCCGCAAAGGCCCCTAGAGATTGCCCTGCACTCCCTGTGAGCTTGACCGTCAAATGATCCGTTTGCAGATCATTGCGCATGCCAAAGTTACGAACGATGTGGCTTGAAATACGAGTGCCCACAGTACGGTGTGTATTTTGAACCGAGTAACTCAGTTGCATCTTTTCACGCTCATTTAGGAAACGATCCGCATCCGCAACAATCTCAGCATCCAAAGTATCTGGCACAGAATTACGCGCACGATCGCGATTGTAGACAATCTTTTCAGCGCCATCGACGGTGATTAGCAAAGGGTTGAGGTCCAAATCATCCAAATGATCCGACCCGCGGCTTACCTGACTAAGCAGGTCAGCGCGTCCAATAATATCATCGATAGAGCGCGCCCCGATGCTCGCCAAAATTTCACGCACCTCTTGGGCATAAAATGTGATGAGGTTGACGACTTTATCCGCATTGCCCGTAAATTTAGCGCGCAATTCCTCTTTCTGCGTGCAAACGCCTACAGGACAGGTATTTGACTGGCACTGGCGCACCATGATGCACCCCATCGCAATCAAAGCAGCCGTCCCGATGCCGAACTCTTCGGCCCCCATCATGGCCGCCATGATAATGTCACGTCCCGTTCTAAGACCCCCATCTGTGCGTAAGGTAATGCGATCGCGCAGGTTATTCATTGCGAGCACCTGATGGGCCTCTGTGAGACCCATTTCCCAAGGCAAGCCCGCAAATTTGACAGAAGTTGCCGGTGATGCTCCGGTTCCCCCGTTATGTCCTGAGATAAGGATCACATCCGCTTCGGCCTTGGCCACGCCTGCAGCAATCGTTCCCACACCAGAGGCGGCGACGAGCTTGACAGTTACTTTGCATCGGGGATTGATTTGTTTGAGGTCATAAATCAACTGCGCCAAGTCTTCGATAGAATAAATATCGTGATGCGGCGGAGGAGAGATAAGAGTCACACCCTTGGTAGAGTGGCGCAGACGCGCAATAAGGTCAGTGACCTTCATCCCTGGCAATTGCCCCCCTTCGCCTGGTTTTGCCCCTTGCGCCACTTTGATTTCAAGCTCTTCGCACTGGTTAAGGTACTCAGCCGTCACGCCAAAGCGGCCCGACGCCACCTGCTTGATCTTGGCAGAAGGGTTATCGCCATTGGGTTCTGGGTGGAAATGCGCGGGATCTTCCCCGCCCTCACCACTGTCTGACTTTGCGCCAATTCTGTTCATTGCAACATTGAGCGTTTTATGCGCCTCAGGGCTAAGCGCCCCAAGCGACATGCCAGGCGTTACAAAACGTTTGCGAATGGATGTGATGCTTTCAACTTCATCCAAGGGGACCGGATTGCCAAGCGGCTTAATCGCCAGCAGGTCGCGGAGATGAATAGGGGGATTGGCCTGCATCCGCGCTGAGTATTGCTTCCAGAGATCATAGCTTGCTCGGTTACAGGCCGTTTGCATCATATGCATGGTCTGCGCTTCCCACGCATGGGTCTCCCCTGATTTACGCGATTTATAAAAGCCCCCCATGGGGAGGAAATCAGCCAATCCAGACCACCCTTTTTGATGGATATCAGAAGCTTTCTTCTGAATACCGCTCACACCAATGCCAGAAATGCGACTGATGAGACCTGGGAAGTATTCGGCACACATCGCACGACTGAGGCCCACCGCTTCAAAATTCAAGCCGCCGCGATACGAAGACATGACAGAAATGCCCATTTTTGACATAATCTTGAGCAATCCCTGATCAATCGCCGCCCGATACCTATTCATCGCTTCGTTCAAACTAGAGGACATGAGACCACGCTCAATGCGATCTGCGAGGCTATCTTCGGCCAAATATGCATTGACGACCGTGGCCCCTGCACCAACCAAAACAGCGAAATAATGTGGATCGATGCATTCCGCAGAGCGCACGTTAATCGAGGTGAAGGTGCGAAGCCCTTTGCGTGTCAAGTGACTATGGACCGCCGAGGTTGCCAAGATCATCGGCATCGCAACACGATCCGCGTTTGACAAATGATCGGTCAAAATCAAGTGTCCCGCGCCAGAGCGCACCGCTTCTTCGGCTGTGGCACGAATGCGCGCGAGCGCATCTTGAAGGGCACTCTCCCCCGCACCGCGTTCAAAGGAACAGTCTATTTCAACCCTTTCGCTATCAAATTGGCGCATAAGCTCGTCCCACTGGGCATTCCCCACAAAGGGGCTATCCAGTACGAGAATCTCAGACTGCGGACTGCTTTCATTCAGCACATTTTTGAGATTACCAAACCGCGTCTTGAGGCTCATCACTCGAAATTCGCGCAAACTGTCAATCGGCGGATTGGTGACCTGAGAAAAATTTTGGCGGAAATAGTGGGAAAGAGGACGGTAGAGTTTAGAGAGAACAGCACTTGGTGTGTCATCCCCCATTGAGGCAAGCGCTTCTTTCCCGCCTTCGGCCATCGGGACCAAGATGTGCTCAAGCTCTTCCACAGAATAGCCAGCAGCGATTTGACGGCGGCGTAAGTCTTCGCCTGTGAATAAAGGCGCCTCATCAACAGCCGCAAGCGCATCGTCCAGCTCTTTAATTTTAGTGACCCACTGACCAAAGGGCTGGGAGGCAGCCAATTTATCCTTGATCTCGCGGTCATGATACAGCCGACCCTCTTGCATATCTACCGTGAGTAACTGGCCTGGGCCCAATGCGCCTTTTTCCCTGACCGTTGCTTCGTCGATTGGCACCATTCCTGCCTCAGACCCCGCAATCAAAAGACCATCACCCGTCACAACATAGCGCATGGGGCGCAAACCATTGCGATCAAGTCCCGCACAGACCCAGCGCCCATCAGTCATAGCCAGCGCTGCTGGCCCATCCCAAGGTTCCATTACCGAATTACAATAGGAATACATGTCCCGCCAGCTTTGGGGTAATTCACCCTCTTGTTTCGACCAGCTTTCAGGCACAAGGATCGTTTTGGCCATCGGGGCATCCCGCCCCGCACGCACCATCATCTCAAAAACTGCATCAAGTGCTGCAGAGTCCGAAGATCCCGCTGGAACAACTGGTTTAATATCTTCTGCCATCTCGCCAAAGGCGGCACTGGTCATGCGAATTTCATGGCTCTTCATCCAGTTCACATTACCCTTGAGGGTATTGATCTCGCCATTATGGGCAAGCATACGAAAAGGTTGAGCCAGCCACCACTGGGGAAAGGTATTTGTCGAATAGCGCTGGTGATAAATCGCAAAGGCACTCTCAAAGCGTTCATCTTGCAAATCGGGATAAAACACGGCCACTTGTTCAGCGAGCATCATGCCCTTGTATATGATCGAGCGACAAGAGAGTGAGGCAAAGTATAATCCGCTAATGCCTGCATTAGAGGCCGCTTTTTCGATGCGTCGACGAATGACATAAAGCTCACGCTCAAAGGTCTCTTCGTCCACGCCTTTGGAATTACTTATCAAGATTTGCTCGATTTCAGGCCGTGTCGCGTTGGCCTTGTCACCAAGACAATCAATTTCCACAGGAACATGACGCCAGCCATAGATATAATAGCCCATGCGCAGAACTTCGCTTTCCACGATGGTCCGACAGGTTTCTTGGGCTCCGAAATCGGTGCTCGGCAGAAACACTTGACCGCCAGCAATCAACTCGCCTTTGCGTGGTTCATGGCC
>WTIQ01000063.1 GCA_011525185.1 Paracoccaceae bacterium
TAATCAACTCTTCATTCGTGGGACCGTAGAGCATGTCGCGATCATGGCGATCTTTGATCCGAAGCATTTCCTGCCCATAGGCCTCATACCGTCCGCTCTCTCGCCAGAGGTCAGCAGATTGCAATGTGGGCATAAGCATCGGAATATGGCCCGCGCGCACCTGCTCCTCATGCACAATATTTTCCAGCTTTCGAAGAATTTTAAAACCAAGCGGCAACCATGAGTAAATACCAGCGCTAGATTGCTTAATCATCCCAGCCCGCAACATCAGTCGATGGCTGACGATTTGAGCTTCGGCAGGGTTTTCCTTTAAAACAGGCAGAAAATAGCGTGTTAATCGCATAATATGACCCCAAAGTTAGGCTGGTTGACGCGTTGTGCTCCCTCTAGCTTTAAATAGGCGTGCTGACAATATGACTTGGTAGAATTTCTCATGTCGCAGAAGGCTGCAGAGACTAGCATGAGACTGAATTGTTTCTCGTAGCTTTATTTCATCTGCTTCGATCTTGAAAAGCAGGATCACATAGAACATTATAAGAACCGTCTTACTACAGAGAATTTCATGGCCCTATCACAAAGAAATCAAACTATTTTTTGGAGTATCACCGCTCTTGTCTTTTTTCTCGTCCTTTGGGGATTAGGTCAGGTCCTGCTGCCCTTTGTTTTGGGTATTGCGATCGCATATCTTCTGGACCCTTTAGCCGATCGCCTTGAAGCATTAGGCCTCAGCCGATCTCTGGCTGTTCTGACCATATTTGGCTCAGCTATTATTGTCATTCTTCCCTTGGTTTTGTTTGTCCTAAGCGAACTCATTGATCAAATAAGCGAGTTGTCCTCCCTTCAGTTTTCTCCTGAAAAAATTCAGGAGCTTGAGAGCAGGCTTATTGCACTTCTGCCAGCCTCGATGAGCAGTGAGTTAAACCTTCAACAAAGTTTTGATCAATTTGCGGAATTTATTAGGCCCCGCGCAGAACAGTTTTTTAATAGCTTTGGCAAAAACATTCTCGGTGCTCTGATGACCTCTGCGATGTCACTTATCAATATCATTGTATTGCTTGTGATCGTCCCAGTTGTAACTGTTTACATGTTACTGGACTGGGACAGAATGATCGCCCGTATCGATGCCCTCTTACCATTGGACCATGCCGATACAATTCGCGCCCTCGCGCGGGAAATTGACGATACACTTTCCGCCTTCGTGCGCGGTATGGGGTCGGTCTGCCTTATCCTAGGTACATATTATGCCATTGCCCTATGGATTGTCGGACTGGATTTCGGGTTTGCCGTTGGCTTTTTTGCAGGCCTCGTCACTTTCATCCCCTATGTGGGCTCGCTTGTGGGTGGAGCGCTTGCCATTGGCCTAGGCATTTTTGAATTTTGGGGCAATTGGACCATGCTGGCCGTAATTGCGGGTATCTTTTTTGCAGGTCAAGTTTTTGAAGGCAATTACCTCACACCCAAGCTTGTTGGAGGATCCGTTGGACTGCACCCGATTTGGCTCCTTTTGGCCCTGTCCGTTTTTGGAAACCTTTTTGGCTTTGTTGGTATGTTAGTCGCTGTCCCTGTTGCCGCCAGTCTTGGCGTCCTCGTCCGGTTTGCGGCTGGTCAGTATACGAGCGGTCGGCTTTACAAAGGCACCGCGGGCAAGAATAGCGATCAATAATGACGCCAGATCAACTGACATTTGATCTCCCTTCGGTTCCCTCGTTGGAGCGCGGTGACTTTTTTGTCAGCAAGAGCAACCAATTCGCGTTCAAGATGATCGAAGATTGGCAAAATTGGGCTTTACGCAAGTGCATTCTCTTTGGCCCAAAATCCTCGGGCAAAACACATCTTGCGCATGTCTGGGCCAAGATGAGCCACGGACATGTTGTGAGCGCCAAAGAGATTGCCGACCCCGAACGGGCCTCAGACACAAATCTCGCCATATTGCATGTCGATGCATGTGTTGGTGATGTTGAGAGGGAAACAGTACTCTTTCACCTGCACAACCTAACACTGGCCAAGGGTCATTCACTGCTGGTTTGCGGCGAAAAACCTCCCCCCCTCTGGAACATTGAACTCGCTGATTTAAAATCGCGCCTTGAAGGCAGTCCCTATGTGAAACTGGACGAGCCAGATGACGAACTTTTTGCGGCTCTTCTCAAAAAGCTCTTTAAAGATCGACAACTCACACCAACACCCAAAGCACTCTCCTACGTTGTTTTGAGACTGGAGCGCTCCTATACCGCGGCCGCAAATTTTGTAGACATTGCCGACCGCGTTTCATTGGCAGAAAAAAAGCAGGTGACGCGCAGCTTCGCGAAGCAAATTATTGAAGAGCATATCACTGGCGACGATTGACCTGACCTAAGCAAACCGTCATACAGCTTCCCAACCTTAGTCTCGCTCAAGCGTCATCATGAATACACCAAGCCGCCCACCGCGCAAACAAACGTGGAACCCTTTTAAGAGACCTAAGCTTAGTCGCTTTACAGAGCGGCGTCTCTCAAAAGTTGCTGTCATTGACGTGGGATCGAATTCAGTGCGTTTGGTAATCTTTGACGGTGCTGCGCGCTCACCAGCCTATTTTTACAATGAAAAAATCTTGTGCGGTCTGGGGGAAGGGCTGGCGACACGCGGCACCTTGAACCCTGAAGGGCGAGAACGTGCCTTAAATGCAATTTTGCGGTTTAAATCCCTCACCAAAACAATGGGCATTAAACATGTCATTGCAGCAGCAACAGCAGCGGTCCGTTCTGCAACAGATGGCGTCGATTTTTGCCATGATGTTTACAAAAAGACAGGGCAAAAAATCTGGATTATAGATGGCCTCCAAGAAGCCCGCTTTGCGGCTCAAGGTGTGCTTTTGGGATGGCCAGGCGCCTATGGGCTCGTCTGTGACTTAGGCGGCTCGTCGATGGAGCTTGCAGAAATAGGAGGCGGCGATGTTTTAAAGACGGTTACTTCGAACCTTGGCCCCCTTAAACTCAAAGATTTAGAGGGTGGTAAAACAGCACGCGACGACCTCATAAACAAAACGCTTACCTCTCTCGCCAAGGAGCTGGGGCCACAAAACAATCGCTTGTTTCTCGTGGGCGGCTCATGGCGCGCTTTGGCACGCATAGATATGTATCGTCGAGATTACCCGCTCAATGTGTTACATGAATATCGCATGACCGAAACATCTGTTCTGGAGACGCTAGACTTCCTAAGGACCACAGATGAGGCAAAATTACAAAGCGATCTAGGTATGTCGACCGCAAGGCTATCGCTTTTGCCCTATGCGGGGGAGGTCTTAACGCATCTGCTCACTGTTTTTGCGCCCGTTGATATTGCGATCTCAAGTTATGGCCTCCGCGAAGGGATGCTATACGAGCAAATGACAGATGACATCCGTCGTCGGGATCCTCTTATCGAAGCTGCAAAATTTGCAGAGAAAAAGGACGCGCGTGTGCCTGGTGTTGGGAAAAGCTTGCTTAAATTCGTTTCACCGCTTTTTCCCGATGCCTCAGAGGATACAATGCGCATCATCGCGGCTGCCTGCTATCTGCACGATGTGAGCTGGCGCACCCATCCTGACTACAGGGCGCAGATTTGTTTTGATAACGCGACGCGAGCGAACCTCGGCGGCTTAACACATTCCGAGCGCGTTTTTTTGGGCCTTGCATTGATGCATCGCTATAGCAACAAACGCAGTGGCAAAGCCTTTGAAACTCTGCTGCAGCTTTTGGACCCCGAACGGATGACGCAGGCAGAGGTTTTGGGAAAAGCAATGCGGCTTGGCGCAATGATGTGGGTCAGTGACGATCAAGATCGCGCGCATCTGGAATGGGATCCAAACAACAAAAGCCTAACCCTTGTATTGTCGGAGGCTGCAGGCTCTCTTTATGGGGAAGTCGCACAAGGCCGATTAGCTTCCCTCTCATCTGCAATGCAGGCTGAGGCGTCTTGCCGCCTCAGCACTTGTTAGTTCAAGTTTCGCTATAGATTGATAGTCAAGTTATGTTTGTGGCTTAAGGGTAATGTTGTTGCGAATATCGTCTATGTCTTTCTCAGCGCCCTGAGCTCCATTGCCTTGATGAATTTCTCCAAAAACGCGCTTTGTGCAGAGAACGTCATATAGTCTTTGCCACCTCGGCTTTGGCCGAAACCTGGTAAATCAAGAGCAATTAAATCCACCTGCCCCGTTAATTTTGACCATATATCGTCATAGCATATTATACTCTGCGGTAGAGGGCTTAGGAGCAAAACTGTAGGGCATGTGGCACTTCGCTGTGTGGCATAACGTATGTCCAGCCCTTCTAATTGCATGCGCTTTGGTGCCATCGCGAACGGTGCGGGCCTGTGATCAATCTTGGCCGCTTTGCTCGAACGCAACCGTCTAATTCTATAAAATTCGGGGGTAATAAGCATTAAACTCAGCGCATTTATCTGCGCAATACGGCCTAGGGGATTTCTTGGCATTCTTATCTCTCTAAAAATCAAACTGGAAAATCGTTGGTTTTTACGTAATTATGAGTACGAAAAACATGTGTCAATAATAAAATACCCTTAGGTACTAAAATGAAATCCGCACCCAAACCACGTGGACGCCCTAAGACACTCAATCGCGCTCAGGTGCTTGAATGCGCCATGATGCAGTATTGGAGGAAAGGGCCAGCAGAGGTCTCTATTAATGACATTCGCAAGCTCACTAATCACTCCAAACCTGGCATTTATAGAGAATTTGGCAGTGACGATGGCCTGAAAATGGCGGCATTAAAGAGCTACGAGGCCCTCGCAATTGATCCCTTTCTTGAGATTTTCACGTC
>WTIQ01000375.1 GCA_011525185.1 Paracoccaceae bacterium
CCTTCACATCGCTCATATCTCATTCCTTTATCTTTTCAGAGGCTTGCGCTTGTCTATGTATACCTAAATTTCGAAAATGTAACCATGCGGCTTGATTGATGACCTAATCAAATGCCTATTCTGGTATCTTGGTCGTCAGAGCAAGAGCATGCAATTCGCCGTGTGATCCATCCATTTTGCCCTTTAAAGAGGCATAGACGGCACGCTGTTGTTGGACGCGGTTCTTTCCCCTAAAGCTTTCGTCGATCACCTCAGCTGCATAGTGATTTCCGTCACCTGCCAAGTCCGTAATCGTGATTTTGGCCTCTGGAAAAGCCTCTCTAATGAGGTCCTCTATATCTTTAGCATGCATGGGCATAGGTGGGGATCCCTTTCAACACTGAAAACTTAGTGTGCAATATATAAAAGAGCAAGGCCAAGATGACGCTGCGACACTCTTGCGCCCTTAGGGGGTAAGAGATCCGAATTGTCGGTTAAGCTTGCGCATTCCACCGATCCAGCGATCATAATTTTCTGTCTTGTTACGCATGTAGCTCTCAACTTGCGGATGGGGTAGAATGAGAAAGGTTTCTCGAGACAAGGCATCTACGCAACACTGTGCAACTTCCTCTGCATCCAGCATGCCATCAATACTTGCAACATGATCTTCTAACCCTTTGGTCATCTCTGTACGCACAGCTTGTGGGCACAAAACAGAGACTTTTATCCCATCGTCGCCATAGGTCATTGCCAGCCATTCCGACAATCCCACGGAGGCATGTTTTGTCACCCCATAGGGAGCAGAGCCGACCTGATTGAGTAGGCCTGCGGCAGAGGCTGTGTTCATGAGATAACCACCACCGCGTTTTTTCATACGAGGCACCAAATGGCGTGCCGCCCAAACCTGCGCCATGACATTAATATTCCAAATGCGCGTCCAATCTGCATCTGCAACCTCAACGCCGCCCGCAACCGAAATCCCAGCATTTGAGCAAAAGAGATCAATCGCGCCAATTTCTGTTTCAACCTCGTCAATAAGCTTGGCAATATCGCCTTCAATGCTTACATCCACCCTCCGCGCGATCCCTACATCAATTTGCTCTGCTGTATCTTGTGCGCCAGCTTCGTTCACGTCGGCACAGACCACGGCTTTTGCACCTTCAGCAGCAAAGCGGAGCGCAAGTGCGCGTCCAATACCGCTGGCAGCGCCCGTTACAACAATGATTTTTCCGTTCAAGTCCATGTCTTATCCTCTTGCTAGAGCATGTTTCGCCACAGGGGCATTGGTTAGACGCTTCACACATTCGACACATCCACGGGTTAGAGCGCATCGATCAAATCTGATTGAAGATGCCACGCTCTAGGCCCACATGTTTGAGCCGCCGCATACAGTCAGCGCCTGACCTGTCATATATCGGCTTGCATCAGAGGCCAAAAAGACGGCTAGTCCTTTGAGATCATCTGCCTCCCCCAGCCGTCGTAGGGGGATCTCTTTTTCAACGCGTTCTTTTGCTTTTGGATTTTCCCAAAGTTCACGGGCAAAATCGGTTTTTTATGAGGCCAGGGCAAATCGCGTTAAATCGAACGCCTTTGGGACCAAACTCGGCTGCGAGGTTGCGCACCAGCCCGATCAAGGCCAGTTTTGACATACCATAGGTGCCCAACATCTCGGAGGGTTTAAACGCTCCGATAGAGGAGGTGAACATCATCGACCCTCCTCCTTTTTCGATCATATCGGGCACCACAAGCTGAGCAAGCCAGAGATTTGACTGCACATTGGTAGACATGGTCTTTTCATAGGCCTTGTCAGAAATTTCAGAGGTTGCTCCATAATAGGGGTTCACCCCAGCGTTCCCAACGACGATGTCAATGGGACCGACGCGTTGGTGCGTTTCCTCCACTAGGTCTCTGAGCGCCTCTTTATATCCCGCATTTGCCGCAACACCATGGGCCAATTGCGCACCACATGTCTCGTTGATGCTTTGGACAGCGGCGTCTATCGCTTCTTGCTTGCGCGCAGAGATCACAACCTTAGCACCATGTTCTGCGAGCGCTGTGGCCATTGCCAGCCCCATGCCTTTGGAGGCGCCTGTCAAAAGGGCTGTCTTGCCGCTGAGGTCAAACAACTTACTCATCTTTTTTCCCTACTTGTTTACCCAATTGGGTTTGCGCTTTTCGACAAAGGCTTGCACGCCTTCTTTAAAGTCTTCGGTTTTTGAGAGATCAGCGACCACCTCACGGCTATAGAGAAGGCTTTCTGGTAAATGTTCACGCTGCGCCATGTCATTGAGCACGCGCTTTGTGGCCTTGAGGGCCGAGGGCGAGACGCTGGTCAGCTCTTCTGCTTTTGCGCGTGCCGCTGCCATCAGCTCATCGTGGCCCACCACATCATTGACCATGCCCATCTGCAAGGCGGTGGCCGCATCGACGGTGCGGCCAGAAAACATCATCTCCTGCGCCGCCAAGCGTCCGATATAGCGGCTGAGGCGTTGAATGCCGCTCGCGGCCGCAATAAACCCGACCTTCACTTCGGGGAGGGCAAATTTTGCACGCTCTGAGGCAATCAGAATATCACAGGCTAGCGCTGTCTCAAAACCGCCACCCATGGCAAAGCCATTGACTGCGGCAATGATCGGCTTTTCCAGATCAAAGCGTTGGGTGAGGCCTGAAAAGCCACTTTCAGGCATGGTTGCGCGTCCCCCCTCAGCCGTGGCTTTGAGATCATTTCCCGCGCAAAAGGCTTTGTCGCCCGCGCCTGTGAGGATCGCAACCCAGAGATTTTGGTCAGCTGCGAAGGCGTCCCAAGCATTTGCCAGTTCGTGATGCATTGCCGAATGCACGGCATTATAGACTTCGGGTCTGTTGAGGGTGACAGTCAAAATATGGCCGTCTGTTTCTGTTTTGATGAATTCATAACTCATGTGAGGTCCTTTCAGGATACGGCGACTTTCAGCCCGCCTGTCTCAATCTCGGTAAATTTCCCACCCGTCGAGGCCATCTCTCTTAGCAGCTCGGAGGGGGAATAACTGGGGTCTTCTGCGCCGAGCTCTTCCATCTTGGCGAGAATTCGTTCAGCCCCGATGCTATCGGCGTAATACATCAAACCCCCTTTATCGGCAGGCCAGCCATAGCCATTAAGCCAAACGATATCGATGTCGGAAGGCCTTTGTGCTTTGTTTTCCTCCAGAATTTTCACTGCTTCGTTGATCATCGGGAAAATACAGGTTTCGATAATCTCTTGTTCTGGCAGGGTGCTTGGCTCTACCCCCGTGATGTCGCGGATGATTTTCGCGGTGACCTCTGAGGGAATTGGCGTGCGATTTTCATCGTAATCATAAAACCCTGCCTTTGTCTTTTGACCGCGTCTGTCGAGCTCACACAAAGCGTCACGAATGGGATTGTCGGTGCGTGCCCCTTTTGACCAACCAATGTCGAGACCCGCCAAATCTGACATTTGAAAATTGCCCATCTTAAAGCCAAAGGCATTCATTGCAGCATCGATGTCCCAGGGCATCACACCTTTGTACATCAGTTTTTGTCCCTGACCTTGTCGTGCAAAAAGAATGCGATTGCCGACAAACCCTGGGCAGACGCCAACGAGAGCAGGGATTTTGTTGATGGTTTTTGCAAGCTCCATAGCCGTCGCCACAACATCATCTGCGGTTTTTTCAGCACGTACAATTTCCAGTAATTTCATGACATTAGCAGGTGAAAAGAAGTGCATGCCAATGACATCTTGGGGGCGCTGTGTCACGGCCGCTATTTCATCTATATTGAGCGCTGAAGTGTTCGTGGCAAGAATAGCGCCTGGCTTTGCGATCTTGTCCAGTGCGGAAAAGATCTCTTTTTTCAGCTCCATATTTTCAAAAACGGCTTCGATGATTAAGTCGCACTCGGCAAGGTCTTCAAGCGATAGACGCCCATCAAAGCGTTGCATACGGGCCTCTACTTCCTCTTGGGGAAAGCGTCCTTTGTCAGCGCTGCGCTGATAATGCCCGCGCACAGTGGCAAGGCCTCTCTCCAAAGCGTCAGCCTTTTGTTCAACGATGGTAATGGGGAGGCCCGCTGTTGCGAAATTCATCGAAATGCCACCTCCCATTGTGCCCGCTCCGATCACGCCAACGCGCGATATGGGGCGCGTTTTCGTGTTTGGATCAAGCTGAGGCACCTCCCAAACGGCTTTCCCAGCGGCGGCGATATACTCCGAGATGGCCTCTTGTGAGAGTGATGTCATGATCTGGTCCTTTGTTGATTTAATTGTGCAAGACAGCTCTGTCGCAGACTACGACGGTCTAATTTATCTGTTGCGCCACGGGGCAGGGGCGTTGATTGTATCCATATATATTCGGGTATTTTAAAATGCGCGATAATGCCTTTGAGAAAAACGCGCAGTTCATTGGGGGTGACGGACACTCCCTCGCGCATGTGCACACCCGCGCCGACAACTTCACCAAGCCTCTCATCTGGAACTGAAAAGGCGCAACTCTCTGCAACAGCGGGATGGCGATGCAGGGCAGCTTCCACATCCAGACAAGCGATATTCTCGCCCCCGCGAATAATAATATTTTTCTTTCGATCCAGAATGGTCACAATACCGTTCTCGTCGACTTTGCCCAAATCACCCGTCTTCAACCAACCGTTTTCAAAGACCTCTTCGGTCTCCTGTGGTTTGTTCAAATAGCAGCGCATGTTACAGGCGCTTTTTACGGTTATTTCTCCCACATCCCCAAGTGCAACGTCATTGCCAGCATCGTCCAGAATGCGAAGCTCTTGAAGTGGGGGATATAGACGGCGTGCCGCATTCGGCTTTTCGA
>WTIQ01000417.1 GCA_011525185.1 Paracoccaceae bacterium
TCAACTCACTCGCCCCCATTTTCCCCATAGCAAGCACGAACAGTCCGAGTTGCTCACTGCTCTGCTCAGCCATCCAAGGGGGGAGCTTTTTGCGCGTGATCTGCTGTTTGAGCCCAAAATCTAATGCATGAGACACGGCATGATCGGCAAATGTTGTAAGAGCGCGGGTCACATCTTCGAAAGCCCACACCCCAGCCAAATCACAGAGCGCTGACCAAAGTGCGATGCGACGCTTGGCGCGTCGTAACGCAGTTTTGCAGTCCAGAGCACAGTCTTCGGGCAGGCTTTCTAATAGGCGCGCCATCACCGTGTCAGAGGCGTCAAATTGCTCCAAAAGCCATTCCCGTTCGCGGATCAATAGGCCCTTCAAAAACGGACTAGAACCAGCAGCCCCTTCAATTAAATCCTGAACGGGCTTTTGCAAATCGCAAAAGAGAGCCGCTGTTTCCCGACCAAGTGCAGGATCATAAGTCCGCGGTAGCTGTGTGATATGCTGTGCAAACGACATGGCATCTCCCTTGTAGAAGGTTTTGAGCATCCCATCACGAAGGTCAAGTCAAACAACGAAAATCCAATAAAAGAACAAAAGTTAAATTTATTAACATTACCCTCTTGCAAAGTGAAAAGCGCCCCCATAGGCAGAATGTAAAAATATTTTACATTGAAAGGAGAAAGAAATGACAATGGCGACAGCGACCCACGACCTGCCGCCTCAAGATACATGGTTTCAGCGCGCGGAGGCTTGGCTAGACCAAAGAGGTAAGCCCGCCTGGATCACGGCAATGGTGCTGGGGTTTATCTTTTTCTGGCCCGTCGGCCTTGCATTTTTAGCCTATATGATATGGAGGAAACCAATGTTGTGTCATGCAAGAAGTTCTCGTCGAAATAAGTTCGCAGGACACGGAGTAAATCGTTCATCTGGGAATGCCGCCTTTGATTCCTACAAAGAGGCAACCCTTGACCGACTGCATCAAGAGCAAGAAGAATTTCACGCCTTTATGGAGCGTCTTCGAGCTGCCAAAGATAAAGCAGAGTTTGATCAATTTATGTCCGAGCGCGAGACCAAGGCAGAGCAATAATCTGTAACATCGATTGGGGCGGGCACAGCCTGCCCCAGAAACTTTTTAAAGCGCGCGAGCCAGCTCAGTCCGACTCAGCCCCCATTCCAATAAACCAAAACGAAACCGAACACCAATTCCGATGCAACACCCGTCACCCTTTGATGATCCTGAATTTTATGAAAACGTGCTCGTTAAACGGGCGATCGCATTCTGCATCGATACAGCCCTGATTTTTATTCTGTGCTTTATCCTCCTGCCCTTTACGGGCTTTTTGGCTCTCTTTGTTTGGGTTCCATTCTTTGCAGTGATTAGCTTTATCTACCGCGTCCTCACGCTCTCCTACGGATCAGCAACCTTGGGGATGCTCTTTTTAGGGATCGAAATCAGAGATGCACAAGATCGTCCACTCGCCCCTCTCACAGCGGCTCTACACACAGTTGGATTTTATCTTTCAAGCCTTCTCACACCTGTCCAGCTGATCTCATTTGTCACAATGCTTGCCACATCAAAGGGCCAAAGTATCACCGATTTGGTATTGGATACCGTGGTTATTAACAAAAGAGCGACCGCGTTCACAAATTTGAATTGAGTTTTTCTCTTGACATTGTTGCGTCAAGCTCGGGCCTTTGCTAACCTTAAATTATGCGCCACTCATTGCCGATAGCACCTCAATTCTACGTCACTGCTCCGCAGGCTTGTCCGTATTTGGAAAACCGGCAAGAACGTAAGCTATTCACCGCCCTTCAAGGCGAAGATGCGCAGCGCTTAAATGACAAGTTATCAAAGCAAGGATTTCGACGGTCTCAAAATGTTTTGTATCGTCCCTCCTGCTCAGATTGCTCGGCCTGTTTGTCGGCACGCATTGACATAAGCCGCTTTGAAATCAGCGGCAGCCAAAAACGCGTGATGAAGAAAAACAAGGGTCTCGAACGACGTCCAACATCCCCTTGGGCCACGGAAGAACAGTTCAATTTATTCCGCAGATACCTCAGCGCCCGTCACGCCAGCGGCGGTATGGCAGATATGGACGTCTTTGAGTTCGCCGCGATGATCGAAGAGACACCCATAAAGACGCGCATTATCGAATACGTCACAGACCAACAGCTTATGGCCGTGTCATTGACGGATTTAACCGACGATGGCCTGAGCATGGTCTACTCCTTTTATGAGCCAGAACCAGCGAAACTCAGCCTTGGCACATATCTGATTCTTGATCATATTTATTTGGCGAAGGAATTAGAGCTCCCCTATCTCTATTTGGGCTACTGGGTCGCTGGCAGTCGTAAGATGGGATATAAGGCCAACTTCTCAGGTCTTGAGGTCTTTTCCCAAGGGAAATGGCAACCTCTAGATGACCCCGAGACGTTCAGTGCCGAGTTGCATCCCATGAACACTGTCCCAATTGCAGAGCAAGTGGCGAATTTGTCGCTGCCTGATGCCAAACCAATTTCGCATCGATAATGGTGTCCCTACTAGACCTGTCGGTATAGTTTACCTATATACTCAGGAAACGAGGAAAGCCTTGAGCAATGAACGATACGACACCTAACATGGAGGGCACGCCCCTCATAGCGCCTTCTAGCACAGATCATCCCCTCTATGATACGCTCGTAGAGGCCTGTCGCTCGGTCTATGATCCCGAAATACCCGTTAATATCTTCGATCTCGGTCTGATCTATACGATTGATATCAACAATGAGAACGAAGTGAAGATCATGATGAGCTTGACCGCACCAGGGTGTCCCGTTGCAGGCGAGATGCCAGGCTGGGTCGCGGAAGCCATCGAGCCCATCCCAGGCGTAAAGCATGTCAATGTAGAACTGGTTTGGGAGCCCCCTTGGGGCATGGATATGATGAGCGAAGAAGCGCGTCTCGAACTTGGCTTTATGTAAAAGGAGGTCAAACGGATGTTTGGAATTCCAGGAAAGCAAGCGGTCACCCTCACACCCAAAGCCGTGGCACACATCAAAAAATTGATGGAGGGAAACGGTCATGCGGGATTGCGCCTAGGCGTCAAAAAAGGCGGCTGTGCGGGGATGGAATACACCATGGAATATGTGTCCGACGTAGACACGCACGATGAGGTCGTAGAACAGGACGGAGCCTGCGTTATGATCGCCCCCATGGCGCAGATGTTTTTATTTGGCACTGAAATCGACTACGAAACGAGCCTGCTTGAGTCTGGTTTTAAGTTTAAAAACCCGAATGTCACCGAAGCCTGTGGCTGTGGTGAAAGTATAAAATTTGAGGGCATGTAGACAGGCAGCCCCTGTTGTTGTTCCCTGTTCGTATAGCGCTCATGAAATCCCGAAAAATAATTTACAGCTACAGAAGAGATTAAAGAGATCATGCGAAAAATAGCGGCGGGCAATTGGAAAATGCATGGATCACGTCTTCAACTTGATCATATTAAGGCATTGGCTGAGCGCCATAAAGAGGCAGCATGCGACATCATTATATGTCCGCCCGCCGCTTTCGTTTCGCTGGCACGTGACTATGCGGGACCGCTCGAAATTGGGGCGCAGGACTGTCACAGCGAGGAGAAAGGCGCATATACGGGGGATATTTCGGCGCAAATGTTGGCAGAGCTTGGCGCCACGCATGTGATTGTCGGTCATTCAGAGCGGCGCGCAGGGCATGGGGAAAGCAATGCCACCGTATGTGCCAAAGCCCGAGCCGCACAAAAAGCAGGGCTCATCCCAATTATATGCATCGGAGAGACCTTGGAGGAGCGCAAAGCAGGCGCGGCTCAACACGTGATAAAAGAGCAATTGGACGACTCCCTGCCAGAAGCAAGCGATTCAACGCCGTTTGTTGTGGCTTACGAGCCTGTATGGGCGATTGGAACGGGCATGGTCCCTCGTCTTGAGGAAATCGACGAAATCCACCAGCTGTGCCGATCTGAATTACGGCGCTCCCATCCAATGCTCGCCGATGAGACTCCGCTTCTTTACGGCGGCTCTGTGAAAGGCAGCAACGCCGCAGAAATCTTTTCCGTTGCTGATGTGGATGGTGCGCTGGTGGGTGGCGCGAGCCTGAAAGCCGAAGATTTTTCTCCAATTATCGAAGCGCTTGAGCAATCCTAAAGCGCTTCTTTACCCCCAGCTTTGGATAACACTGGGTTACCACATTTTTTTCAAATGATATTCAGAGTTTGCACCATGTGCCGGATCAGGTGGGAAAACATGTCTCCGCCGTGAGGCGAGCGGACACATGCTGAAAAAGACCTCTGCACAACGCCGTTTCCGTTTAGAAAAAAAGGGCGCGACTGCCTGGGTAGGCGAGAGCGCGTTATGACGAACCCTTTGAGAATTTCCTGCAATGTCCAGATCTTGCAATAAGTTGATATAATGAACGCGCCTGCCGATGGGGCAGGCAGGCGCGGGCTGGTGGTACCACCGGGCAGGGTGTTTTTGCTATTATCATCTATTCTGCAGAGGTCTTTGAAACGCAAAGCATTTCAGGGTAGTCTAGGACTCCCAGCTTACTTATCCATAATTAGGGTTCTTTAACTTGGCTATTTCGTGATAATTTCAGGCCCCATAAAAGTTGTTGGAAGCCATGTGGACAGTGCCGGCACATAGGTAACCAAAATCAAAAAGACGAAGAGAACCGCCAAAAAGGGAAGCGCTGCGCGCACAACTGACATCACCGGCATGCCCGCAACCCCTGAGGTCACAAAGAGGTTCAACCCCACAGGTGGCGTGA
>WTIQ01000143.1 GCA_011525185.1 Paracoccaceae bacterium
TCACTTGCATCATAATCCACAAGCGCCCCACTTTGACGCGGATTGAGCCTCACAGCCGCATGCACCATGCCCTCTATCTCGAAATCAATGCCATAGCGTTGTTTGCCTGTGGATTTAGCCGGAATATCTAGCCGCTCCATCGGTTTACCCAAAAGCCGCCAGGTCGAGGGATCGCGTAATGTCACATCGGTGACTAAATCAACTTCGGCTGCCTTTTCAGCCAATGCTGTGTAGTCAATTGTCCTTCCATCGGGCAAAATCACAGTGCCGCGCTCGGTGCTGAGCTTATCGATTGGAACGTTGAACATCTCTGATGCTGCAGCTTTTAGGGTCTCACGGGCCACGGCACCCGCAATACGGAGTTTTTCGTAGCCATCTGGAACCGTGGAGGAGCCGCCTGTAATTTGCATGCCCATGAATTTGATAGCGGCATCTGCCACACCGCGCATCGTATTGGCGGCAAAGCTCTCATCGGTGGGGCGAAACGGGACAGCATCATGTGCAAGCGCGGTGTTATAATAGGCTGGGCTTGGCGGGCCCGGTGAGACCTCTACCTGATCGAGACCTATATCCAGTTCCTCTGCGATCAGGGCCGCTTGAACGGAATAGGCCCCTTGCCCCTTATCGGCGCGTGGTGTGATCAAAGTCACGCCGCTCTTGTCAATCTTGACATAAGGCGTTAGCGCGGCTTCACCCTCTTGCAAGCTTTCAAGCAGGGGGTTTTTCGCGGGTCGTTTGTACATGTAATACCCAAAGGCAACACCACCAATAACAGCTGCGGAGCCAAACAAAAAGGTACGGCGCGCAATTTTTCAAATCTTGCTCATGATTTAGACCTCGCTCAATTGAGTAGCGGCATCTTTGATCGCGGCACGAATACGGGGATAGGTGCCGCAGCGGCACAAGTTTCCAGACATATAATCATCAATATCTGCATCCGAGGGCTGTTGAATTTCACTCAACAAGGCGGCCGCCTGCATCATTTGACCAGACTGGCAATACCCGCATTGCGCCACTTGATGTTTCCGCCAAGCCTCTTGCACAGCGGAGACAACTTCAGAGCCATCGCGCCCTTCAATGGTTGTGATCTCGCCAGTGACATCTTGCGCCGATATTTGACAAGAGCGCACCGCTTCACCATTCATATGCACCGTGCAGGCCCCACATTGAGCAACACCGCAGCCATATTTTACGCCTTTCTTGCCCAATTCATCCCGTAGAACCCACAAGAGAGGCATGTCGGGTTCTACATCGACCTCGTAGGTCTCGCCATCAACGGTTAGCTTCATAAATGATCCTTTTCACCTCTGCACGCGGCCCCCAAAATAGAGGCCCCCTGTTCTGAGGAGGTGTATATAATTTTGGTACATTCAAGGAGAGAGGACATTTTTTTGCACGTTTCGTCTCGTATTTTGGGCTATTGTGAAAAAATAGGAAATCTGCTCAAAATTAATCGGGAAGAACGCTTTATATTTAGAATTACTGGGAGCCTGAAGAGAATGATCACCGTCTATTCTGCCAAAAAAGTCATCACGATGGATCACAATATTCCACAGGCGAGCCATGTGGCGGTATGCGACGGGCGCATCCTTGCGGTTGGGGATGACACCTGCGCAGAGGGTTGGGGAGAGTATACGATCGATGATCGCTTTTCGGATAAGATCATCATGCCAGGCCTCATTGAGGCCCATGCGCATGTGAGCGCTGGCGGTGTTTGGCGATATAACTACTGTGGGCATTATGCACGCACAGATCCAGAGGGACAGGTCTGGGAGGGTGTCACAGACTATGACGCGCTCATTGCGCGCTTGCAAAAAGTGGCAGAGGCAACCCCAGCAGGTCAACCCGTTGTTGGTTGGGGCTTTGATCCCAATTTCCTGGAAGGCAGGCGACTGGACCGGTATCATTTGGATCAGGTCTCAACCTCTCATCCCGTTGCTGTTCTTCATTCCAACTTTCATCTCTTATCTGCCAACACACAGGCACTTGAGGCGGCGCATCTTTTGCAAAACAGCAATATTGAGGGGGTTGTTATCGGGGAGGATGGACAGGCAAATGGCGAATTACAGGAATTTGCGGCAATGGCGCCTGTCATGCAAAAGAACGCAATTAGCTTTAAAGACCTTTCTGATGGGAGTGCGGTCAGGTCCTATGGTCAGGTGGCGCGGCAGTGCGGGGTCACGACGGTTGCAGACCTTCTTTCAGAGCTCTCAGAGGAGGAGGTCAAAATGCTCCTCTCTGTTACGGCGGAGGAAGATTTTCCAGTGCGCTACGTGCCTATTATGAACGCGATGGTCCGCGCGCCCGAAGAAGAGGCCAAACGCGCTTTGGCGCTAAAGCCACGCTCCACAGATAAACTGCACATGGGCCGCGCCAAGCTGTTTACCGATGGGGCAATTCAGGCCTTTACGGCAAAAGTGAAAGAGCCTGGGTATTTTAAGGGCCCAGACAATGGCATTTGGAATATGGAGGTAGACCATTTCAAAGCGGCGGTGAAAGCGCTCCACAAAGCTGGGGTGAAAACCCATATTCACACCAATGGGGATTTGGCCTCTGAACTTGCCATTGAAGCCTATGAAGAGGCAATGCTGGAGACGCCTAATCCAGATTTGCGTCATACGCTTGAACATGTTCAGCTTGCTGATAAGGCGCAGTTTCAACGCATGAAGGCGCTTGGGCTGACGGCGAATGTCTTTGCCAATCATTTGCATTACTTTGGCGATGTGCATTGGACTACCTCTTTGGGGCCAGATCGCGCCAAGCGGATGGATGCCTGCGCGGATGCACATGCGGTGTTTGATGGACAATTTGCTATTCATTCTGACGCACCAGTAACGCCAATGGCGCCATTGGTAACGGCGTGGTGTGCTGTCAATCGGATCACACAATCGGGCCGGGTTTTAGGCACCAGTCAACAGATTTCTGTGGATCAGGCGCTCTATGCGATCACGATGGGCGCAGCTTATGTCCTAAAAATGGAAGATAAGGTCGGATCAATCTCGGTTGGGAAATTTGCTGATTTCACAGTATTGGATCAAGATCCAACTGAAGTGGACCCAAAAGCACTGAGGGATGTAAAAGTGCACACAACAGTGACAGGCGGACGGGTCAACGGCTAATCAATACCCAGTTATGGATAACGCTGAGCTATTCCATTGTTAAACCCTCTGCAAAATAGACAATATTAGCAAAAACACCCCGCCCGGTGGCACCACAGGGCCGCGCCTGCCTGCCCCCTCGGCAGGCGCGTTCACTAGATGAACTTATTGAAATATATGGGTAGTGCGGGGACTCTTCAAAGGTTTCACAACCGCACGCTCGCGCCTACCCAGGCAGCCGCAGCCCTCATTTCTAAATGGAAACGGCGTTATACAGGGGTCTTTATCCATAATTCGGGCTAATCAATACCCAGATAGTCCTGCAGAGAGCGCGGTGGATTTTGCAAAAGATCAAGGGTATTTGCAGGTGCGCGCACGGCTCCTTGATCGATCAAGAGGGTGAGGGGCGCAATAGAACGGGCATCCTCTATGTCATGGGTGACCATAATGACCGTTAGATTTTGCTCCTGCGCGATGCCAGAAACGAGGTTCAGCATATCCTTTTTAAGTGCAGGGCCAAGTGCAGCAAAGGGTTCATCAAGCAAAAGAATGGGCCGCTCCTGCAACAACACACGCGCAAGGGAGGCTCTGCCTTGTTGACCGCCAGAGAGTTCACTTGGTCTTTTCTCAGCATGCTCCAAGAGCCCAACCCGCGTGAGCGCTTGATCTATATGCGCGTGCTCAGCTTTGGATAGCTTTGCGTTTTGGCTTATGGCAAAGGCGACATTTCGTTTTATCGTAAGATGCGGGAACAGGTTATTGTCCTGAAATAGAATAGAAATGGGCCGCTGCGAGGGAGGAGCTGATGTAATGTCTTTTCCTTGCCAAACCACATGGCCTTGAGCGGGCTGTAAGAAGCCCGCAAGCGCCATAAGAAAGCTCGACTTACCGCTGCCCGATGGGCCGATAAGCGCATAAATGCCTGGTTCAATCGCTTCTAAATTGGCCGACACCTCAAAATCTTTGTGCCGTAAAACCATATCTTTGACGTCAAGCATTGTGGTCTCGCCCCAAGAGGTTGAACATAGCAAATAGCCCAAGTGACAAAAGCAGCAGCAAAAGTGCAGCCGCAGAGGCATGTTCCATTCTGTAAGAGCCCATGAGTTGATAGAGCTTGAGCGGTAGTGTGGCGTTTTCGGCGTCTCCAAAGAGCGCAATCACCCCCAAATCCCCCATGGAGAGCGCCGCACTAAGCCCAGCGGCAAAGGCAAGGGGGCGTTTGAGGCGTGGCAACAGCACCCAGCGCAAAAAGTCGATTGAGGTAAAACCAAGCGAAGAGCTTAGTCTCTTGTAATCTGCATGAATGGTTTCGACTTGAGGCCTTAAGATGCGCAGCACAAAGGGAAGGCTCATCACAGCATTGACAAAAATAGTGACCAAGAGCGCCACATCAAAGGGGTTGATATAGGGGCGCAGTATAAGGAATAGCCCTGTTCCGAGGACCAGCGGTGAAATGGCAATCCCAAGCGTTCCTATCATTTCGCCCCCACGGGTACAAAGAGGTGCCGCCAAGAGAAGGCACAGGAGTGTCGCGCTCAGCGCAATGACAAGCGAGCGTCCCGCCGCCTCCCAGACAAAATAGGGCAAGCTGTTGATCCCAGCTATTCCTTTCCATGCAATCAATGCCAGAGGAAAAAGCAGAAACGCGCTTGCAAGGACTATGACCACGC
>WTIQ01000430.1 GCA_011525185.1 Paracoccaceae bacterium
CTCCATGAGCCCCGCCTAATTTGCGCGTCTTCTGCTTCTTCTGGAAGATTTGATACTTGATCTAGCGCTGTTTCAACGTCGGCGGTTGCTCGTGCCATATCCCAGCCAGGCTCAAACTCCAAAGCGATATTTGCTCGCCCCTCAATAGAGAGGCTCGTGGCATTATTTGCGCCCTCTATGGCCAAAAGAGCGGGTTCCAAGACTTGCACAATCGCTTCATCAACATCCTCGGCCCCTGCCCCCTGCCACGCGACGGACAAAGACACATTGTCAACGACAACATCTGGGAAAAACTGTGCCCGCATACGCGGCATACTGAACAAACCAGCGACGATGAGCACGATTAAGAGCAGGTTTGCGGCCGTCTTGTGGCGTGTAAAATAAGAGATTATGCCGCCAGCAGCGCGGGGAAGATCGCGAACCATAGCTTACCCTCCCAGTCGGCTTTCAATCCGCTCCACGACGCGCAATGGCACCTTATCCTGTCTCAACTGGCCCAAGATACGGTTTTTGGCGTCCTCTGGAATATACGCATTCGCTTCGATAAAAGCGATGAGTTTTGCGCGTCTTTCTGGGGCAAGCTCAACCATCGCAGGTTCTTCGATCTTGGGACCATCCGCGCCAGTGCGGACCGCTTTTACTTTGATCCCTGGACCGAGCACTGGTGTTTGCTCCATGACAACTTCTTTCCCTGCTAAACCGCGAGCACGGACCAGTATGTCATTGCCTTGGCGTCTCACCAATTTGACCTTAAGCACCTCTAAACGTTCGTCTTCCCCTAACAAAAGAACCTCAGAGGCGGCGTTAAGCGCAGAGGCTGGTAACTTCATCACGTAATTTTGCGCTGGCTCCGTAATCTCGACTCTAACAAAATCACCTGGTTTAAACCCGCGCGGTTCTTTCATTGCTGCAAAGATGAGCCGCCCTGTCTGACCCTCAGCGACTGCTCCGCTGTCGCGCACCACGGTTGCCTTAGCGCTCAATGGCGTGCCTAAGACATCCATTAATACCATCACGGGGCTTTGGATCAATTCACCCTGATCATTACGCAGCCTTGAATATTGCTCGGTTGAAATACGCACAGCAACCTCAAGGTCGCTTTTGTCAATCAGTTGGCCCAACCGTTCGTTGGGACTGACGAGGCCACCCTTCACAAGAGTTACACTATTGAGCACACCATCAAATTCGGCGATTAACGTGGTATCATCGAGGCGGCGCTGACCATCTTCCAATGCCAGCTCGGCTCGCGCCAGTCGGGTCGTTGCCTGCGCATTGCGCGCGCGCATTTGATCCAGCGCGCCTCGTTTGACCAAAACAGCCTGATCCGCTGAAGACATCGCAAGCTCGGCAGCTTCCACCGCCGCGGCAGTACCCACCCCTCTTTTTTGGAGATCAACTTGACGCGCTAAGGCTTTTTTGCGCAAATCACTTTGTGCAAGCGCCGCCGTCAATTCATCTTGGACCAAAACGAGCGCACGCTCTGCATCTTCGAGTTCCGCTTTTGCGTCAGTCAAATCTGCTTCCAAGCGCTGCACCGTTGAACGCGCGTCGGAAGGGTTGAGACGCACAAGAACGTCTCCTGCCTCAACTCGCCCACCCTCTACAAAATGGGGAGACAATTCAATCACCTGACCGCCAGATGCCATCCTCAAATCAAGCGTTCGACGGCTTTTTACTTCGCCATAGGCCGTGAGCACAGGTGCAATTGTCTGTGGTTCCGCCATCATTACATTGACGGTAAAGACGCGTTCTCTTTTTTGTGAGGGCCGCGATCCCTTAGACGCCCGCTCTTCTATTGCGGATGACACCATTTGACCCGCATAGGCCAGCAACCCAGCGCAGAGTGATAAAAGGAAAAGTCCAATTAACCCTTTTCGAAAAAACCTCATTTCATTGACCTTTACTAAATCTGCACAGCTGGCAAGCCCTCACTTCAAAGGGAAATAGCGCGAACTTTAAGATTTCCAATCCCCTTTAAGGGGACAAAATCCTTATTTTCGCTGCAAATGCTCGTCTAGCCGCGGCATGATTTCGACGAAATTGCACGGGTTATGCCGAAAATCGAGTTGGAAACGCAAAATTTCGTTCCAAGCATCACGGCAAGCCCCTGGACTACCTGGAAGAGCAAAGAGATAGGTTCCATTGGCAACCCCTGCAGTTGCTCGGCTTTGAACCGCAGATGTGCCAATTTTCTGCATGCTTACGATTGTGAAAACAGTCCCAAAGGCGTCGATCTCCTTTTCATAGACGTCGCGGTGGGCCTCGACTGTGACGTCACGCCCCGTCAGGCCCGTTCCACCCGTACTGATCACGACATCCACATCGCTTCGAGCGATCCAATCGCGCAGGGTCTTGGCGATTAACTCACGTTCGTCGGGTATGATTTTACGGTCCGCAAGCACATGACCTGCATCGCCAAGCAGCGCAACAAGGACATCCCCAGAGCGATCCTCCTCCAAGCTTCGGGTGTCAGACACTGTCAAAACAGCGATTTTTACGGGCACAAACGCCTTTGTCTCATCGATTTTTGTCACATTTCACCCATTTTTTGACGCAAGAGTAAAAGATCATGCCACGCATCACGTTTGGCAAGCGGATTACGCAGAAGATAGGCGGGATGATACATCGGAAGTACGGGTATATCTTGCCACTTTTGAAATTGCCCCCTCAGACGTCTGATGCCACGTTGCTGCAGCACGGCTTGGCAAGCGATATTGCCCATTAAGACAATGACTTGGGGCGCTGCCAATTCGATGTGGCGCATCAAAAATGGGCGCATCATATCAATCTCTTCAACAGAGGGATCGCGGTTTTGCGGCGGCCGCCATGGCAAGACATTGGTGATGTAAACCGCTTCGGAAGGGTCCTGCGCGCAGCGCGATAATGCAATCGCTTTGAGCATCTTGTCGAGCAAATGTCCCGCGCGGCCCACAAACGGCTTCCCCTGCAAGTCCTCATCGCGGCCAGGCGCCTCACCAATGATCATCACGGGTGCCTCTGAGTGGCCATCGCAAAAGACCAAATTTCTGGCACCCAGACGCAAGTCACATTTATCAAAACCAGCAAGCCCTTGTTCAAGTGCCGCAAGACTTTGCGCGCCTTTTGCAATCTGCCTTGCCTCTTCCACTGGGTTGATTTCTTCAACCGCGCTCCTTGCCTGCGCCTTTTGCGGATGCGCTATCGGCTGTTTCGGGGCGGGTTTTGAGGCTTCAGGCAAGGCATAGCGATCAACAGGTGCATCAAGGATGGCCTCATCTGCACCCATTTCAAGCTGCCAGTCCAAAAGCGCTTTTGCGCTATGCCAATCCAATTGCGATTCCATGATAGGCAAAATAATCCCTTCCTCAGAAAATGGAAGGCAGCGTCTCTTGTGCTGTGCGAAAACTCACAGTAATGAGCAGGGTGAGATCGCGGAGGCATATGATGGGCTTTAACGAACAGCATCTATTGGGGATAGAACCCCTCGCTCCAGCCGCTATTTCTGAGATTTTGGACCTCTCTGAGCAATACGTAGATCAAAACCTGCGCGAAAATAAAAGCTCAGATAAATTGGCGGGTCTGACGCAAATCAATATGTTTTTTGAAAATTCCACGCGCACGCAAGCCTCGTTTGAGTTGGCAGGGAAACGCTTGGGCGCGGATGTGATGAACATGTCCATGCAGGCCAGTTCGATCAAAAAGGGAGAAACGTTGATTGATACGGCTCTCACCCTTAATGCGATGCACCCTGATCTGCTCGTGGTCCGCCACCCTCATTCAGGCGCTGTCGATTTATTGGCGCAAAAGGTGAATTGTTCGGTGCTAAACGCGGGCGATGGACGCCATGAACATCCCACGCAAGCTTTGCTTGACGCTCTTACGATCAGACGCGCCAAAGGACGGCTTCACCGCCTCAGCATTGCCATTTGCGGAGATGTCGCCCATTCGCGCGTGGCTCGCTCCAACATTCTTTTGCTCGGGAAGATGGAAAACAGAGTTAAATTGATCGGTCCTCCCACCCTCATTCCTTCGGATTTTGCTGAGTTTGGCTGTGAGATTTATGATGACATGGACGCTGGGCTAGGGGATGTTGATGTCGTGATGATGTTACGGCTGCAACGCGAGCGTATGGATGGTGGCTTTATCCCTTCAGAGCGGGAATATTATCATCGCTATGGACTTGATGGGCGCAAATTGAAAAACGCGAAAGCAGATGCGATTGTGATGCATCCTGGACCTATGAACCGTGGGGTTGAGATTGATGGGGATATTGCAGACGATATCAACCGTTCTGTCATCCAAGACCAAGTGGAAATGGGTGTCGCTGTGCGCATGGCTGCGATGGACCTTTTGGCGCGAAACCGTCGTGCCAAGGATCAAAACGAAGGATTACGCCTATGACAGTAACCCTTTTACAAAACGCCCAGCTGATTGATCCAGAGGCGGGTACGATTGAAAACGGGGGCCTTGCGCTCAAGGACGGGGTCATCAGCGAAGTGGGCCAAACCATTTCTATTGAAGCAAGTGACGCAAATGTAATCGATTGCGGTGGAAAATTTTTAGCACCAGGGCTTGTCGACATTGGCGTTAAGGTTTGTGAACCGGGTGAACGACATAAAGAATCGTTTAAATCCGCAAGCCTCGCAGCTGCGGCGGGGGGCGTCACCACGCTTGTCACCCGCCCCGACACAGCGCCCGCAATAGACACCCCTGAAACACTGTCTTTTACACGCCGTCGCGCGCAGGAAGATTCGATTGTCAAAGTAGAAGCGATGGCCGCCCTCACAA
>WTIQ01000158.1 GCA_011525185.1 Paracoccaceae bacterium
GTGACCTTGTTGTGATCAAGTCAAGCGGGCGGCGTGAAGATTTTGATCGCGATAAGCTCGAGCGTTCGATACGTATCGCTTTGCAAAAACGCCCTGTTGAACATGAGCGCATGGAAAAGATGATTTCGGGAATCGTCAGGCGTTTGGAAAGTACGGGCGATAGTGACATCAATTCCAATCACATTGGAGAGATTGTCATGGAAGCTTTGGCTCGCATTGATACCGTTGCCTACGTCCGGTTTGCGAGTGTTTACAAAAATTTCCAAGCCGCAGATGATTTTGATAAATTTGTCAGCGAGCTTCGTCCAAGCCTCGACGACGGCAAATCCTAGGGTCCCTTCGTGACAGACCAGAGATACATGGCCTATGCCTTGTCTCTTGCAAGACGTGGGTTGGGGCGAACATGGCCTAATCCAAGCGTCGGTTGCGTTATTGTCAAAAACGATACAATAGTTGGCGTTGGTCGCACTGCGGACGGAGGGCGGCCCCATGCAGAGGTTGTCGCCCTTGCGCAGGCAGGCTCCAGCGCTGTGGGGGCAACGGCCTATGTGACATTAGAACCTTGCTCACATCATGGGAAAACGCCGCCCTGCTGTGAGGCTTTGGTGGCGGCTGGCATTTCACGGATTGTCTCTCCGTTTCACGATCGCGATCCAAGAGTATCAGGGGCAGGGTTTCGTTACTTGCGCGAAGCGGGCATTGAGGTAGAGACTGGGGTTTGCGCCAAAGAGGCTTATGAGGAGCATCTCGGGTTCTTCCTGAAATTTGGCGAGGAGCGGCCGAAAGTGACGCTGAAGCTTGCGATGAGTGCAGATGGCAGGATCGCAACGGCGAGCGGTGAAAGCAAATGGATCACTGATACTCCAGCCCGTCGGCTCGTTCATGCCATGCGTGCTGAGCACGACGCTGTCCTGGTGGGTGGCGGAACCGTGCGCGATGATGATCCATCGCTGACAGTACGTGAGCTTGGCATTGATCATAAAACGGTGCGGGTCGTTTTATCGCGAAAACTGGACTTGCCTCGGACATGCCGTCTTGCAGAGACAGCAAAAGAATATCCTGTATGGATTTGCCACTCACCTGAGGCGAGCGAGGAGCGACAAAGCTTTTGGAAAAGCCGTGATGTAGAATTGATCCCCACGCAGGTGACGGCTCAACGCTTAGACGAGAAAGACGCCTTAAAACGTCTTTCAGAGCGGGGGATCACCCGTGTCTTCTGCGAAGGTGGGGGCACTTTGGCAGCTTCGTTACTGCAAGCGGATTTGGTTGATGATCTTATCTGTTTTCATGCAGGCTTAATCATTGGGGCTGAAGGACGGCCTAGCGTGTCTGCTATGGGACTTGAGACACTGCCTAACGCCGCGCGATTTGACCTCGAAGAATCCCGCAAAATCGGACCAGATACATTGCAAATTTGGACCAGACGGTAAAATATGACAGATTGCGAGCGTATAGTTTTAAGACCCGGTGAAACTGCTACAGGTCTTTGGTTTTCTATTGTTTGAAATGGAAAATATCGTTTCAACGGTTCCCAAAAGGCTCACCGAGAGCTTGCTTATCGTCGCCAGAATGGGTTTGGTGTTGCCAATAGGCCTTGTAGCTTAGATAAAATACGGATGGCCACTCCTGTTTTAGAAAGGTCCTGTTGTTCCAGTCGCGTGATCGTCGTTTCAACTGGGCAGGCGCGTCGCTGTTTTGGGTCAAAATACCGAGGATAAGCGATCAATGTCGCATAAACCAATGTTTCGAGTGAGGCTTTCGCATTGCGCCGCGACGGTATTTGACCGAGATCTGTGCTTAACCCCCAGCCTGCGTAAAACGGCGCGCCATAGGTGACCACCTTTTTCCCCCGTATAAGCGCCTCAAACCCAGTGTTGGAGGTCATCGTGTGTATGGTGTTAACATGATCAAACAAATTTAAAATATCTGCGTTTTCTGCAATGATATCTGCATACTGCAGCGCCATATCCGTGGCAATTTTACCCATGCGCAGGCCAGCCTCTACATCGGGATGAGGCTTGTACAAGATGAAGTCGTCTGGGTGCCCCGCACGGACGTGTTTGAGTAGATCTAAATTGGTTTTGACCTGATCTGTCCCGAGCTTTATCGATGCATCATCTTCGACTTGGCCGATCACCAGATGAATAGGTGTGTCAAAGGGGAGGTCGATGTGATTGCCTTTGAGATTGTATTTCGTAATTTTAGACTTACGAAGGCGTTCAATAATGTCTCTAGCTCGCTTAATTTGATCACTGCGCAAATGGGTATGCGCTTTGATTAAAGTCTCTAACTGGCTGGAGTGCGTTGGATCTTAATATATCCCCTCGCTATCACAGATCAGTGAGAGGGGGGGGGACCAGCTCGGCTCCAAGACCGCGTGATCGCAAAAAACCATCTTCGACACGTACAATATCCCTGCGCTCTTGTGGTGCTTTGCTCGCCCAATACATGATTGGCCTTGATAGGTTTTTGTCTTTGCGGCCAAAGCTCACATTCGCATATTGCCCGAAAAAATCGCGTATGAATTTTCGTTTCCAGAGACGAATTTCCAAGGCATCCCAACCTTTTCTATCTTCCTCCCAAGCACGTCTTTCAGCCTCTGCTATGGCCAAAACATCTTCAAGCTCACATAATTTATCTTCAAATGGATTGTACCATTTGCGATAGAGTATCATTGTGGCTGCAAAGAGCTGTTCTTTGCTCAAAACGCGGGTGCGCCGCGGGAATTCCCTTTCATCATGGCTAAGACCCCAGCCTGCATAAAAGGGGCCACCGAACACTCTTGGCTTTTTGCCAAGAATGATCGCCTCGAACCCAAGTTGTGAGGAGACAGTATAGACGTCTTGTGCGTCCTGCAGCAGGGTCCATGAATCAATAGAGCTGTCGAACACTGTGATGCGGTCATCATTCCTGTTTTGTCGCTCATAATAACCCGCTCGACCACCCTGCTTGTTTTCGGGGTGCGTTTTGATGACGATTTTTGCATCAGGATAGTCCGACAAGGCGCGTTCAAGCATCGTGTCAAAGGTGGATTGTGTGCCCCACTTGCGGTAAGTGACGCATCTCCGCGCACTTGATCGATCACAAGAACATAACCGTTCTTAAATGGGTTAATCTGTGACGTGTGGCCGTAATATTTGGTGATCTGTGAAAAACTCATGCGTTCCATGAGGGAATTTGCCCGCTCAAGCAACATTGGATCATTGAGATCCTGATGTTCTAGAATAGTCTCTAAATCGCTCACGCGATTGGGATCAAAATGTAATCCCATGCGATCGATCAAAAGCCCCAAGGGGGCGCTTCGGGCGATCCGAGCGGGAAAGAGTGATCTAATGAACGCGTCTTCCACCGTGACCAAGGAGCCGCCTGTCGCTGCGGCTACTGAGTGCCCGCGTTTCGCCGTTGGTGAATTGCCCCAAACAGCAATTAAATTAGACCGACGCGGCCAGCCTGCGGATACCCGAAAACCACTTAAAGTCAGGATCCGCCTAACCGTTTTTTGAGTGAAAAAGCCAAGTGAGTACGCATATAATTTTTCAGTCGCTCTCACGTCTGACCCGCGCTCCAGATCATCTTATTGTGTTCCAGCGAGCGTCTGCCCCGAAGCATTAAGCGTGTTGATGGCGTTCAGCGATCCCGTGGCTGCAGCGATTGCTTTGTTCCATTGGTTAAACGGAGCTTCGGTTACGTAAACGGTATCTTGGTCGCGCACAACGAAATCACGGGCTGTGAAAATCGCATTCGGACGGGTTAGATCAAGCATATAGATCATACGCTGGGCACCGATAAGATCGTCACGTCCCAAAACCTGATTTGCTATTTCTTCGCGTTCATTGCGAAAAATGAATATGCCTGTCGGATCGGCCGCGATGGAACTTAAGCCGCCCACCAGAGCCAAAGCTTCGACGACGGAAATGGTTTGTGTCGGAAAATCAATCCGACCCTGACCCGTTGCTCCAAGTGCGGTAAAGGCGCGACTATCGGTGTCGACGTAAATTCTATCGCCATTTCGCAAGGCAATGTCCATTTGTGGAAAATCAAACAAATCCTGGTACCAGATCATTTCCGATTTATTCCCGCGCGTCACCGTCACTTGAGCGGTCTCAGGTTCAATTGAGACGCCTCCAACACTGGCGAGCATTGTAGCAAGTGTGCGCGTCGGCCTTTCGATTGGTGCGACGCCGCCCGCTCCAACTGCACCCGCCAAAACAACGGTTGCGCCGTCGCCTGCTTCTCTTGTTACTTGGACCTGTGGATCTGGTGTCTGGTCTTTCAATCGGTTTGTAATCAATTCACGTATTTCATCTGGTGTATTTCCTGCCGCTTTCAGTCGACCCGCATATGGAACAAAAATAAATCCCTGTGCATCAACTTGTATGCCTGATAAGGGTGTGGAGTTACCTCCTGCACCCGCTAACAAGCTATTATCCGTATTTTCCCAAATAATGAGGCTAAGTGTGTCGCCAGCGCGCACAGTATCTGACCCCAAAAGACCAGCATTTTTAAAGGTAGACGAAAACCCAAAAGAGGGGACAACCGCAGTGGAACGATTAACGTAGTCGTTTACTTCCACAATAAAGGAATCTCCTTCGCGCTGCACAGAGCCTGCGAAAATTTCGGATTTATTTGGTCCAGACCTCGGCAATGTGCAGCTTGCTACCACAAGTGCACAGACACAAGTTGCGGCAACGATGAAACCACGTTGCGAAAATTTCCTGATCACTGCTGTGCTTGAAGCCGTCGCAGGCCCCAATGTCTAC
>WTIQ01000202.1 GCA_011525185.1 Paracoccaceae bacterium
AGATCAACACCTCTTTGATCGGCCCCTCTCGCATATCCCCATGCCACAGCATCGTGACGCGCCGTGCCCGCACGTTTTTGCAAAATACCGCCATAAACTGGAAACCGGGCATTTTGATAATCCAGATAAGGAACCAGTTTTTTAAGCCTTGGCAGAGAGAGTAATTCCGCATCATCGCCCCTGTTTCTCATGGCATTGGCGCGACGAACAGCAGCATCTCGTTGCCCGTCAGAATGAAACAAGACAACTTGGCCCCGTTGTGACATCATCGTGTTGTAATTCAGCTCTTGTTCCAAGCCCTCCCAAAGCTTGAGAGAGTGGCTGTAAAACTCGGAATTTCCAGGCAGCATGTAGTTTGAACGCACAATTGTTGTGTTGCGACCAATATTTCCGCTCCCTAAGTGCCCTTTTTCAAGGACTGCTATATTTTTGAGGCCATGATTTTGCGCCAAATAATAAGCAGTGGCCAACCCATGACCGCCGCCTCCGACAATCAAGACATCATATTCAGGTTTCGGTTCGGGAGAGCGCCAATGCGGCGCCCAGCTTTTGTTCCCTGAAAACCCATTTTTCAGAATTTCGACGGCTGAAAATCTCATTCAACATCCTCTTATGCATGCGCAGTAGAACACTGCACATGCGAGAAAATCAACCACGTTTTAGGGGTTGTTTTCTGAGGCAAATAAGAAAATCACAGCCCCTTAGCTCGGTAGCTTGCTGCGACTTTTTCGATTGATACGAGATAGGCTGCCATTCTGAGGTCCGTCACATCTTCGCGCTCATGCCAGAGTGTCCGCATGGACTGCAATGCGCCGCGCATCGTGTCATCCAAGCCCGACCGCACAAGCTCAAGCTCACCCGCCCCTTGCATGTATTTTGCCTTGAAATTTTCAGTCAAACTCCAAGTGTCCCCCATCGCCTCCGACAGACGCTCAAGTTCATTCACGATCAGCATATTTCGCGCCTCTTGTTCGCGCCGCTGCATGCGGCCAAAGCGAATGTGACTGAGGTTTTTGACCCACTCAAAATAAGAGACCGTGACACCGCCAGCGTTAGCATACATATCGGGAATAATCACACAGCCCTTTTCGCGCAAAATCGCATCCGCATTTGAGGTGACAGGACCATTTGCAGCCTCAATAATGAGCGGCGCTTTGATGCGAGCTGCGTTATCAATGTGAATGACGCCCTCCAAAGCCGCTGGAACAAGGATATCACAATCCTCTTCTAGCAAAGCCACCCCATCCTCGGTGTAGGTTGCACCTGCAAAGCCTTTCACGCCGCCGTGCTCACGAATGTGGGCCAAAACATCATCTGGATTGAGCCCATCTGCACTATGGATGCCACCGTCTCGCTCGATGATGCTTATGATCTTACACCCATCTTCTTCAGCGAGAAACTTAGCGGCGTGATAGCCCACGTTTCCAAGGCCCTGAATGATGACCCGCTTCCCATCAAGTGATCCGCTCAGTCCCGCTTTTTTCAAATCGTCTGGAGAGCGGAAGAATTCACGCAGTGCATATTGCACGCCGCGACCTGTGGCCTCAACGCGACCTGCTATACCACCTGCGTTCAACGGTTTGCCCGTAACACAGGCGCGTGCATTGATGTCTGTTGTGTTCATGCGTGCATATTGGTCTGCCATCCAAGCCATTTCCCGTTCGCCCGTCCCCATATCAGGGGCAGGCACGTTCTGGCTTGGGTGGATCAAGTCGCGCTTGATTAGCTCATAGGCAAAACGGCGCGTGATCTGTTCCAATTCGTGCTCATCATATTGGCGCGGATCGATGCAAAGACCCCCTTTTGATCCGCCAAAAGGCGTATCCACAAGTGCACATTTATATGTCATCAAGGCAGCCAGCGCCTCAACTTCATCTTGGTTGACAGTATCTGCATAGCGGATGCCGCCTTTCACGGGTTCCATATGTTCGGAGTGCACCGACCGGTAACCCACAAATGTTTTGACCTCGCCTCGTAACCGAACGCCAAAACGCACGGTGTACGTGGCATTACATACGCGAATTTTTTCCTTCATTCCCAGCGGAAGATCAATTTTATCCACCGCACGGTTAAACATAATATCGACGCTTTCGCGAAAACTGGGTTCTTTTGCGTTTTGCATGAGTGATTCCTACTGTTGGCTAAAAGTAGTCTAACAGAAGTTATATAACTTTCTGCAATAGAGTTTTCACAAAAGCTCTAATTCGTACGCGTTTGAGACCGTTTTGCCAGCCTTGAAGAGAGCTAAAATACTTTTAGCGTTTAATTTCGTATCCTGGCACTTCGTCCTCATCATCCTCCATTTCAGCGGGAAACCCTTCTGCACGCACAGAAAGGCCTGTTTTGTCCTCTAACCTCTTGATGATATTTGGAGACAACTCACGCGCACCATAGCGCACAATCCCATCCTTGAAGATAGAAATGAGCAAGGGGTTAAGCTCAAGTGGGACATCCGCTCGATCAGCGACATCTTGGAAAAGCCCGATATCTTTGGCTACGAGATCCATTGTAAATGAAATGTCACGACTTCCGTTTAAAATAACCTGACTTTCAGTCTCATGCACAAAGGACGTGCCTGAAGAAATTTTGATCGCCTCATAGGCCACGCCCAAGTCCATGCCTGCTCCTTTTGCGACGGTCAAAGCCTCAGCGCAGGACACAAGGTTTGCAGTGGCAAGGTAATTGGTAATGACTTTCAACACACTGGCTGATCCCAGCGCACCTGTATGCAAAATGCGTCTGCCCATTTTAGTCAACAGCGGCAGTATCGTTTCAAAGGTGCTACGATCACAGCCTGCAAAAATGCTGATATTGCCAGTTGCAGCACGGTGACAGCCGCCTGAGACTGGGCAATCTACGGCCAAGCCACCTGCTGCAATCACCTGAGCCCCCAGACGCTTGACTTCAGCCTCATCCGTCGTTGACATCTCCATCCAAATTTTACCCGTCTGGACAAAGGGCAACATGTCTTGCATCACTCGATCTGAAATAGCAGGACTGGGCAGACAGGTAATAACCACGTCACAGCTTTGCATCATATCCGCGGCAGATCCCCTGGCCATTGCTCCGCGCTGAGTGAACATCTCCACCAAATCAGCATTTAGATCGAACACACTCAGGCATACATTATTGCGCAATAAGCTTCCTGCAAGTTTGGCCCCCACATTGCCCAGACCAATGAACCCAACATGCATCGCTTTCTCCTCCATATTGACTTGGGACAGAGCGTCTCACGTTCTAATTCTTTGGTATGGTCTATTTACGACATCACTCACAAAGGATCGTTCTTATTCAATCCAACATGCAAAATATCGGCAATCATGCCCTGATAAATCTCGATAATTTCCTCTAAAGTCAGCCGCCCCTCTGGCTTATACCAAGTGATCACTTCCTTTAACATTCCAATGACGGCAAGGGTTGTCACTTTTGGATCGCTCACCAAAAAGAGACCCGCACTCTGCCCTTGGCTCAAAATTTCCTCTAGGATCGTTTCGTATTGCCCGCGTAATTTTTCAACAAAAATAAAGTTTTCAGACGTTAGGCTGCGCAATTCCATATATGAGACAAATACGGCATCTTGCTTTTGCATATGGTACCTCAGGTGAAATTCGATAAAATCACGCAAACATAAAACTGGGTCTGTTTTGTGCGGCCGCAGTGACCAAGCCGATAACAGGTCTTCTAAATGGCGTTTCATAATATCAAACAAAAGCGTTTGTTTGTCGGGCGTGTAGTTATAAAGCGTGCCGACTTGTACTCCAACCTCTTTGGCGATCTGACGCATAGAGACAGCCGCGTAGCCATGCTGTGCAAACAATCGCAAAGCATGTTCAGTCACTTTGGGCGCCGTCGATTGCGCGTATGATCCCAACGTTCTTGCCATTTCGCCGATTATATGAACGATCGTTCAGCCAACGCAAGCCAAGTTTCTACGCTTTGAATAAACAATTCTTAGGATAATCGCCGAGCAAGCGTTGCACGCTCTCTGTGAAACCGCTAGATGCAATCAACAGAACAAAGACATCATGAGGGACAGTATGGCTTCGCCACTTCGCATCGGCATCGCAGGTCTGGGGACAGTCGGCATAGGTGTTGTCAAAATCATCCAAGAAAAATCCCCCTTGCTGGCACAGAGAACAGGCCGGTCGATAGAAATAGTTGCTGTCTGTGCACGCGATCCGGGAAAAGATCGTGGATATGCTCTTGATGGATATGAATGGGAGACGGATCCTGTCGCATTGGCAAAACGCCCTGACATCGATGTTTTTGTTGAATTAATTGGCGGCGACGAGGGACCTGCCCTAGACGCCACAAAAGCGGCGATCGCAACTGGCAAAGATGTGGTTACCGCAAACAAAGCGATGCTTGCCCACCATGGTCAAGACTTAGCTCTTGCGGCCGAAGACAAAGGGCTTGTGATCCGCTTCGAAGCCGCCGTTGCTGGCGGTATCCCTGTGATAAAATCTCTAACAGAGGGGCTCGCCGGTAATGAGATTGAGCGCCTTTACGGGGTGATGAATGGCACGTGCAACTATATTCTGACCCAAATGGAAGCGACGGGGCGCGGCTATGAGGCTCTTTTTGAGGAATGTGCCGAACTTGGATATTTGGAGGCCGATCCTAACCTTGATGTTGGGGGCATTGATGCAGCGCATAAACTCTCCCTTCTGAGCGCAATCGCCTTTGGAACAAAAGTTGATTTTGATAGCGTTGACATCGAAGGCATCCAAAACTTGGAGCTTGACGATATT
>WTIQ01000377.1 GCA_011525185.1 Paracoccaceae bacterium
GTACATCCACTGGTGTTATCGCGTGGGTAAAAAAACAAAACGACACCCGCAGGGCGCAGTTCGGCTAGGTCAACTGTCGTACCTCCATCGCGGGGGAGCTGTACTTCTGGGGCGGGATAGGGCACTGTCGACATATTGCTTCCTTTGACAACGTTATAATCAAGGCGGTATTTAGGTCCATAAGATGGATAATAAAGAGCAGTCAACCAAATCTAAATCCTCTCGATCACTTCTGAGCGAGGTCTTGGGTATATTGTCCGCTCTCGTTCGCGTGGTTAGAATTTTGTTCGGTGCAGGTTTCGTTACGCTCGTCACATCCGTCTTGTTATTTTTCTTAATTTTGAGTTTTGGTCCTGTAGAGGTTCCCAGATGGATTACCGACCGAGTTGCAGCAAACGTCTCCGAAGGAGAGTTGCAACTCGATTTGAGCAAGAGTGAGGTCTATGCTTGGCTTGGTCCAAGACTGACGCCACAGGTGCAACTGGATCGTGTCAAAGTCACGTCTGGCGGCGAAGCCATAGGCTATCATTTCGAGCAGGTTGAGGCCTCTATATCGCTTAGTCATCTGCTGGTTGGCCGCATCGCTTTGCAAAAACTGAGTATTGATGGATTGCTTGTTAATCTATCCCGGCAGGCCGATGGTCGCCTTGAGGCGCGTCTGGGCAATGGCGCGGCCTCTCGATCGGACCAAACGGCTGTTGCAAATTGGCGAGAAACGCTCGGCTATGCGTTGGATTTGCCTCAGCTGGTGGCCTTCCAAGAGCTCACTTTGCGGAATGTAACACTTGCCTATCAGGATTTTCGAGCGCAGGAAACTCTGACCGTTGATGGAGGACGCATCAATGTCTCACGGGACCAAGAGACGCTGTCGCTTCAATCTGATTTTGCTGTTTTGGCAGGCGGGGCGGGTGTTGCAAGTATAGAGGCCAATAGTACGTTTTCCCTGTCGGAAGGATCGCTTGAATTTGGGCTGAATTTTATTGACTTACCCAGCCGGCTACTTGCCTCACAAAGCACAGGATTTGTCTGGTTGTCCTCTCTAAAAGCACCTCTTTCAGGCGCACTTCGTGGAGGAATAGCTGCAAATGGTGAGTTGCTGCCTTTAAATGCAGCGCTGGATATTGGCGCGGGGGCATTGCAACCCAATGAGACCTCTGCGCCGCTCTTTTTTGAACGTGCTCAGGCCTATTTTTCATATGACGATCAGCAGAAAAAACTCACGTTTGATACCATACGGCTTGAAAGTGATGATCTTTCCCTCTCAGCTGAAGGAAACGCTCTTGTTGAAAATGATGACTGGAGCGCAACGTCTCTCCTTGGCCAGTTTACGCTAAAAGATGTCAATATAAACCCACGCCAATCCTTGAATAAGCCAATCCAAATCGCCTTTGCAAACGTGGATTTTCGTCTGCGGCCTGACCCATTCACATTGGACATTAGGCAGCTATATTTCGAGGATCAGACGAAGGATTTAAATGCACATTTTGCGGCAAAGGTAGAAGTAGATGAAGCGGGATGGAATTTATCTTCGCAATTGCATACAGATCGAATTTTAGCGCGAGATGTTCTCCACTATTGGCATCCAGATCTTAAGCCGCAAAACAGGGACTGGTTGGACAGAAATGTAAAAGCTGGCGCCTTAAGGGATGTGAATTACGCGCTCAAATACAATCCAGTTACTGGACCGCGGACCGACATTGCTTTTATGTTTGAGAATGCGGAATTCCAAATCTTGGAGGATTATCCGCTTCTGCGCAACGCGTCTGGCCTCTTTGCGTCGCGAGAATGGCGCATGTCTCTTGTGATCGACGAGGGGGTTATCTCCGCGCCAGGGAGAAAAGATGTAGATTTGTCTGGCACCGAATTCCTCGTGCGAGACACAAAGACAAAGCCCAGCTTGGCTGAAATTACGCTGGCTGGCGGTGGTATGACCAATGACATCGTGAGCCTGTTACAGCACGCACCACTTAATCTTTTCCAAAATTTGGATTTATCTCAAGATCAATTTGATGCGGATGTGAGGTTTGAAACAGCTTTGGCGTTTCCCTTGAAGAAAGGATTAAAACTTACCGACATCGATTACACGGGCACAGCGCGCTTGTCAGATCTAAGTCTTCGGGTTGCACCGCAGATTTCGCAGGTACGATCAGAAAAAATTGATCTAAAATTTGCGAACGAGGGATGCAGTGCCACTGGTGTGTTTCTTTTGGATAATATCCCTCTTTATATGAACGGAAAGATGGAATTTGCGGAAAGGACAACAGCTCTAGACTTCTCGTTCGATTTGAATGAGGCGCTTTTAGCCAGTTTGAATATATCATTACCAAATGGATTAGTGGAAGGGTCTGCGCCTGCGGTTCTGCGATTTACCTCGGATCAGTCAGCGAGCCGTAGGTTCGTTGTGGATAGCGATCTTTTGGGCGTCAACTTGAATATGAGCCAGTTGAATTGGCAGAAATCAAAACAGAGCGCGCTGCCTTTCCAGTTGAGGGGAGAGATACAACAGTCGGGTAAACTCGACATTCAAAGCGTGTCACTCAACGGGCAAGGCCTCTTGCTTGATGCTCGGCCCAATAGGGACGGAAGTGGCATGTTTGCTGGTTTGGCTTTTGAGCGCTTTCGTCTGGATGATATGATCGATGTCTCAGGTGAGATTAGTGAAGAAAAGGGCTTGCTCATCACAGGGGGGCAGCTTGATGCGCGTCCATTTTTGCAAGGTGAACGCACGCCCAATCGAACTGCGCAAGCGGGCTTGCCCGCGAAAATCCAACTGGATCGGATCAGGTTGGGAAAAAAGATCACGCTCACCGATTTTAGAGGGGATTTGGTATTAGGTCGTGCTCTCTCGGGACCTTTTAGTGCCAAGCTTAGCCGTTCTTCCGTTGTGCAGGGTCGGTTTTTTGAAAAAAATGGCCGGACGGGAGTAGAAGCAACCTCTGCTCAAGGTGGACCGACGCTTGTGGCTCTGGGGGCCACCAAAGAGGCAACAGGTGGAGATTTTGCTCTTCGTTTAACGCCTTCACGCACTCCAAGGGTCCTAGATGGCTATGTGAAACTCACCAATGTAAAGGTCCAACAGGCGCCTGTTCTGGCGGAAATATTGAACGCCATAAGTATTGTAGGCTTGATAGAGTTGTTATCTGGCCCAGGCTTGCCTCTTAATGAGATAGAGGGCACCTTTCGACTGAACGGTGACGAGCTTATCTTGAAAAATGGGACGGCCTTTGGTCCGTCGCTCGGCGTATCGCTAGATGGCTATTTCAACACCAAGACAGAGATTATGGACCTTCAGGGCGTATTGTCGCCTATTTATGCGTTCAACGCCATTGGATCTTTACTGACGAAAAAGGGAGAGGGGCTCCTTGGCTTCAATTTTACACTCAAAGGCAAGGCGGGGCGCGCAAAGCTTGTTGTCAATCCATTATCCATCTTTACACCTGCAATGTTTCGTAACATTTTCCGCAGGCCTGCTCCTAAATATAGTGATTGACTGCTGTGAAGCTAAACGACTTTGACTTTGATTTGCCCGACGCGCTGATTGCGACGCGCCCTGTGTCTCCGCGTAGTGCGGCACAAATGCTGTATTATGATAGGGGAGAGATTAGCGATCAGCATGTCTTTGATCTTCCGGATCTTTTGAATGCTGGCGATCGGTTGGTCATAAACAATACAAAGGTAATTCCTGCCAGATTGGCGGGAGTGAGACGCAGAGAAAATGCCGCCATGGGGGGTACAGCGCGTGTTGAAGTGACCTTGATTAAGGCGGGTGACAAAAACAGATGGAGCGCTTTGATCAAACCGCTCAAAAAGGTCGCTATTGATGAAAAAATCTACTTTGAAGGCGATTTGTCCGCGCGCTTGATCGATAAAAGTGAGGGGCAGGCTGTGCTCGAATTTAACCAGCTTGGACAAGGCTTTGAAGCGGCGCTTGAAGAGGTTGGGCAAATGCCCCTTCCTCCCTACATCGCACGCCTAAGAGACACTGACGCACAGGATAAATTGGACTACCAAACCATTTTCGCAGCGCACAAAGGATCTGTTGCAGCGCCGACAGCTTCATTGCATTTTGACGATCTTATTCTCAAGGGATTACAGGCGCGCGGTATTGAGATCACGTATGTGACTTTGCACGTAGGAGCGGGGACCTTTTTGCCTGTGAAGGTCGAGAATATCCACGAGCATAAAATGCACGCGGAATACGGCGAAGTAGGTCCAAAGGCGGTTGAGGAGATTACGAACACTCTTGCCCAAGGAGGGCGGGTTATTCCAGTAGGAACAACTGCGCTGAGACTGATCGAAACCGCGGCGAAACAGCGGGGCGTCATTGCCGAATTTTCAGGTGAGACGGATATTTTTATTTATCCTGGCTATGACTTCAAAATTGCGAAGGGGTTGATGACAAATTTTCATTTGCCTAAGTCGACGTTGATCATGTTGGTCTCCGCTCTTTTGGGCCATAGCGAGACGATGCGCCTCTATCACCATGCGGTAAAAAACGGCTATCGCTTTTTTTCCTATGGGGATGCGTCGCTTTTATTTCCGAAGTTGTAATTTAGAGTGGATTTATTAAAGCGACTCAGTCATTGGCACCTTAGATATTCTATAGCGGAGACAGGTTGTGCTGTCAGTTCTTACAAATTCTTGGGCCTTATTGCTCGGCATGTTACTTTTGATGCTCGGCAATGGGTTGCATGGCACGCTTCTGGGTGTGCGCGGCGAGATTGAATCATTCTCAACCTTTGAA
>WTIQ01000496.1 GCA_011525185.1 Paracoccaceae bacterium
GGCGTCTCATAAAAAGTGCGGTGAATGGGTGTTGCTCCATAACGAAAATTGAGGATTTACAAAATATCTGATATTTTGTATAACATCGGACAAACGAAGAGTCGTCGAGTGAGATGTGGATGCCATGATGTTGCAAAGCCTAGACCAGAGCACAGATCCTCAGTATTCGCTGGCTCATCTCACTTTGATCAATTGCACGCCTGCTGAGCTCATTTATATCGCGGCACGGGCAGGATATGATGCGGTGAGCCCTCGTTTGATCACAATGAATGTGCCAGGCGAGTTTACGCAATCACCGCTTGATAAATCACAGGTGCAGGCGGCGAAGACGGCGCTGGCGACCACGGGGCTTTCTGTTTTGGATGTGGAGCTTGCGCGGATTACAGAGGATTGTAACCCAAAAGACTTTGAGCGCGCCCTGGAGTTAGGAGCCGAGCTTGGCGCGCATCATATGATCATGTCGGCTTGGACAAAACGTAGAGATGACAGGGGGTTTCTGGTGGATGTTTATGCCGAAACCTGCGATTTGGCCGCGCCCTATGGGATTAGCATTGATCTAGAGTTTCCCTCGTTTTCACGATTGAGAACGCTGGATGACGTTTTGGATATTGTGCGCACAGCGGATCGGCCGAACGCGGGTATTTTGGTCGATACGCTTTATCTCCATTTGTCGCGCGTTGATCTTGGGGAGCTGCTGCACGTACCGCCAGAGTGGCTTCATTTCTTGCATATTTCTGACTGTTTGCCCGGGATTGCAGACACGCGCGAGGGAATGATCCAATTGGCACGGGATGCGCGCCTTTATCCGGGTGAGGGATGGATCGATTTTACCGGTGTGATCGAGCGCTGCCCGCCCATGAATTATTCCATTGAACTGCCCAACCAAAGTCGGGTGGCAGAACTTGGATACGAAGAACACGCACGTCGTTGTTTGCGCCATGCCAAAGAGACCTTTGGTCATGCCCGTTCGCAGCGCAGAGAAATTCAGGCCAAAGAAGCGGCCTAGGTGAAAAAGAGGGAAAAAAGATATGGCGCGAGAATTAACTGAGGAAGAGCGGCAACTGGCCCACGATATGCTGGAACGTGCACGAAAGGCACAGGCACAGATCGTGGATTGGGATCAGGCGCGATTGGATCGGCTGAGCCAAGCGATTGCTTGGTATGCAGGAAATGAAGAGACCTTTACCCGCTTGGCTCAACAAGGTGTTGAGGAAAGCGGTATCGGTGATCGGGAGGGGCGTCCAGCCAAGCGTTTTAAAATCCATATGGTGTTGCGTGATGTTCTGCGCACGCCCTCCACGGGGATCGTTGAAGAGGATCGGGAACGCGGTCTTGTGAAATATGCAAAACCCGTTGGTGTTATTGCCTCTCTTATCCCGATGACCAACCCTGCGATGACACCGCCTGTTACGGGGGTGTCGTCTGCGAATGCGCGAAATGCGGTTATCTTTTCGCCCCATCCTAGGACAGCGCATACGACTTATGAGATGACGGAAGTGATGCGCAAAGCTTGCCTTGCTGCTGGTGCTCCCGAGGATCTGTTTCAATCGATCCGCAAACCCTCTATTCCATTGACGCAATACCTTATGAAAATTTGCGATATGACCTTGGCAACAGGCGGCAAGCCAATGGTGGAAGCGGCCTATTCAAGCGGCAAGCCTGCGTATGGTGTCGGGGCGGGCAATTCATCGATTGTGATTGATGAAACAGCGGATATTGAGATAGCAGCGCAAAACACGCGCATTTCGAAAACATCTGACTTTGGCTCTGGTTGCTCTGCGGATGGAAATATCATCATCCAAAAATCGATTTATGAAGATATGCTCAAGGCGTTGATTGCCGAAGGGGGTTACCTTTGCACTCAAGAAGAAAAAGACCTCTTGGAACAGGCCATGTGGGATGAAAAGGGCAATCGGACTTTTCCAACCATTGCCTGCCCTCCACAGCAAACTGCCCGTGTTGCTGGCTTTGAGATCCCAGAGGACCGCAAATTTTTGATGGTGGAAAATCAAGGTCAAATCGGCGCCGAGCATAAATTTTCAAAGGAAAAGCTAACAACTTTGATGGCGCTTTACCATTTTGATACGTTTGAGGATGCACTTGAGACAGTACACGAGATTTATGAGACGGGCGGGAAGGGGCATTCTTGCGGTATCTATAGTCATGATGATGGCAATATCGATGCTTTGGCCCGTCTTGCGCCAGTCAGCCGAATGATGGTCAGGCAGCCCCAATCCAAGGCAAATGCAGGGTCTTGGACGAATGGGATGCCCATGACCTCAAGCCTTGGATGCGGTGTATGGGGCGGTAATATCACCAATGAAAATGTCACCATGAAACACATGATGAATTACACATGGGTGAGCCGCCCCATTGCCGAAGATCGCCCCTCAGAGCAAGAGCTCTTTGGTGAGTTTTTTGGACAGGAGGTTGCGTGATGGATGGAAGTGCAGTCATCGAAAAAACAGTTGCGGAACATATCGTTAGCTTTCTAGAGCGGCGCAATGTCGAACATGTCTTTGGGCTTTGTGGTCATACAAACATCGCTGTCCTTGCAGCGCTTGCGGATAGTCCGATAGATTTTATCACTGTGCGGCATGAACAAATTGCAAGTCATGCTGCTGATGCCTATGCGCGGGTGACAGGCAAGGCCTCGGTCGTGCTCTCGCACCTCTCGCCCGGGCTTACAAATTGTGCAACAGGGGTTGCGAATGCGGCCCTTGATTGCATCCCGATGGTCGTCATCGCAGGTGATATTCCAACGCATTATTACGGCAAGCACCCCCATCAGGAGGTCAATTTGCACGCGGATGCAGCACAGTGGGAAATCTATCGCCCGTTCGTCAAACGGGCGTGGCGGGTAGACCGCGCCGATTTGATGGCAGAAATTCTTGAGAAAGCCTTTCATTTGGCCGAGAGCGGTCAGCCGGGACCTGTCTTGGTCAATGTGCCTATGGATATTTTCAGCGCAGTTATCCCCTCAGACAGTTTTGATCGTGTGGCTCAGAATACCAGAGCGTTGAAAAAGCCCTCTTTGGATGATGAAACTGCCCGTGAGATTGTCAGAGCGTTGGCTGGAGCCAAAGCCCCTGTTGCCTATGTGGGCGGGGGTATCTTGCTCGCCCAAGCCAGTGAAGAGCTGCGGCAGTTTGTAGAGCATATGGAATTGCCTTTGGCCCATTCCTTGATGGGCAAAGGCGCTCTGTCTGATGCTCATCCGCTTGTCATGGGTATGACGGGATTTTGGGGCACCAAACTGGTTAATCAGACCTGTCTTGAGGCAGATTATGTCTTTGCCTTGGGGACGCGATTTAAAGAGGCGGATTGTTCGAGTTGGTATCCGGGATTTACCTTTAATATCGGTGCCAATGGGAATGAGACTAAGGTCATTCATATCGACATCGAGCCGCAGGAAATCGGGCGTAATTACCCCACTGAAATCGGCGTTGTCGCCGATGCAAAGGCCGCGCTCAAGGTTTTGAACCGCGTTGCAAGAGAGCTTTATCCAGATGGCATATCAAGAGAGGCCAAAGCCGCGGAAATTGCGGCGTTTCGAGAGAGCTTTAAAAAGAGTAATCTTGAGATGCAGACGTCCTCTGCCTTTCCGATGATGCCAGAGCGCATCTTGGCAGATACACGTATCGCGTTGCCGGATGATGCGATTATTACGACAGATGTAGGGTGGAACAAAAATGGCGTCGGTCAGCAATTCGATATTCTGACGCCAGGCTCAATTTTGACGCCAGGTGGCTTTGCGACCATGGGATTCGGACCGCCTGGCGCTTTGGGTGCCAAGCTTGCCGCACCTGATCGCGTTGTTGTCTCGCTGGTTGGTGATGGAGGTTTTGGACAAAACCCGTCTATGCTGACCACGGCTGTTGAACTGAACCTTGGGATTGTTTGGATTGTTATGAACAACAATGCCTTCGGGACAATCGCTGGTTTGCAAAAAGCCCATTATGGCTTGACCTATGGCACCACGTTTCCTGGTAGTGCAGAGGCCCCAAGCCACGGCCCAAATTACGCTGATATTGCAAGGGCTTATGGCGCGGTTGGGGTGAAAATTTCAGCAGCGGCTCAGCTTTTGCCCGAGTTGCAAAAGGCCATTGCGAGTGCTCAACCCACCGTTCTGGATGTCCCAATGATCAATAACCCAACGCCCACAACGGGTCATTGGAATATCTTGGATATTTATTCACCTGATGAAAATATCAGCCACGTCGCGACATAACAGATATGTGCGGCACGACGTGGTTGTGCAAACTATCATCTTGCCCCGTCTGGCATCGTACAAAGGCGGGGCAAGAGACGCGCGTGCAGCGGGATTAACTTCATTTTTGAGACCTTTAAAACGTTGACCTTCAGGTTGAGAAAATGGCCTCTAAGTGGATGCGACTTATCCGTTTCGGCCAAAAATTGTGGCGAATCCATATTTTAGGGTTTGTTCTATCTCTGCCGCGGGAGCGTTTTCTCTTTGCATGCGCATGGCTTGAGCATGAAGACCGTCTATATGATGGGTGATGATGCGGCTTGCTGTGGCACTTTGGAATTCCCCCGAACGCTTGATGGCGTCGACCCACTCGCTCAAAGCTTGAAGAAAGTGTTGTCTCACATGTTCTAAGGTTTCTAGGGTGCGTTGCCCCAATCTATCGCGCTGCGCCCGCATGGCGACAAATAGACAGCCCTTGGGGAGGTTTAGGGCTTCGCGATCTTGCATGAGAAAACACACAGCCTCTTCTAGCG
>WTIQ01000298.1 GCA_011525185.1 Paracoccaceae bacterium
GTTGAAAAAGATTAAGGCTCAGGTTGAAATTTTAGGCCTTGTTTCTCGCGCCCATGGGAAGCTTTTTTGGTTTAAATCAAACGACCAGTTTCAAGATTGGATTGAAGTTGAAAACGCCTTGATTGCAGATGGCTTTCGTACGCGCGTTGGGCTTTTTTCCGCCACTCATATTGATCCTGCTTCGCAGCTCTTAGCAGAGCATTTTCCACAAAATCTTACAGGTGATATTGCTGATCTGGGCGCTGGTTGGGGGTATCTGAGCGCTCAACTGTTGAAGTTGCCGCATATAGGCCATGTTGATCTCGTGGAAGTTGACAGGCGTGCCCTCGCATGCGCTCGACTGAATTGCGCCGCTACGCGTGCGTCTTTTCATTGGGCAGATGTCAGCTCTTGGAAAGAACGTAAGAGTTATGATGTTGTGGTCATGAATCCTCCATTTCATGCCGATCGCAAAGCTGATCCTGAAATAGGCCGGCGATTTATATCAAAAGCTGCAAGTATTTTGAAACCCAAAGGGGTGCTTTACATGGTTGCCAATCGGCATTTGCCCTATGAAGCGCATCTAGATCAGATTTTTGTCAAAGTGTCTAAGATCGCAGAGACAAATTCATTTAAAGTTTTGACGGCCTCTGGTCCAATCCGATAAAAGCCATTTAAGCAAATCACTTTGTGAAGGGTGGAGATCGAAATGTCGTTTTCAATAGATGGAAAGGTTGCCATTGTAACTGGCGCGGCCAATGGCATAGGGCTAGCCGTAGCGCGACACTTTGTGTCGAGCGGTGCAAAGGTTATGTTTGCGGATATGGACGAAGACAGCCTAGTTAAAGAACTTGGACCCGAGCCAGATGAAAATATGCAGCAGTATTTTGCGGGCGACTTACGTGAGCGTTTAACCCTTGCAAATCTCCTCTCTGCCACTTTGGACGCATTTGATAAGGTTGATATTTTGGTAAATGCCTCGCGTCAGGTCCTCGCTTCGGACTTTTTGAACCCTGAGGATATGTCAGTCGAGACCTGTCTTGAGCAAAACGTGCTCGCGAGTTTTCATCTGTCTCAGCTCGTTGCGCAACGGATGATAAAGCAAAGTGATGCCGATGGGGATGATCAGGTGGGAGCAATCGTCAATCTTTCTTCCATATCGGCACGACGGGCGACGCCATCGCTTATGGGCTATTCAATTGCGAGTGCTGCGATGGATCAAATGACGCGGACAATGGCGGTAACTTTGGCGCCTCATCGGATCCGGGTCAATGCGGTGTCCGTGGGGTCTGTGATGTCGGCAAGCTTGCAGCGTGCGCTTAGGGAACATGGTGATTTTCGTGGTGACATAGAAGAGCATACGCCCATGGGTCGTATTGCGCCTGCGATAGAGGTTGTGGAAACAGTTCAATATCTGGCCTCTGAAAGTGCAGGTTTTATGACAGGTCAAGTCCTGACCGTAGATGGGGGCCGCACATTGATCGACCCTGTTTCTGCCCCAGTTCATTAATTGACCCAATGTGTAAATAAGTTTAGACATTAATCTGTTAGGTTGTCGTGACAGAATGACCCTAAAAGTGACGAAGATAGAGGCGACCGCTATGAGCACCGCAACCAATGTGTCAGACACTCAAAAAACGCAAGCCAGTGATTGGTTTATGGCGCTGCGCGACGAGATTGTGGCCGCTTTTGAAGCCCTAGAAGTTTCCCATTCAAAGGGACCATTGGCCGATCAGCCACTTGGAACCTTCGAGGTTAGCAAAACCAAGCGTCACACCGATGATGGTCAGGATGCTGGCGGGGGCTTAATGAGCGTCATGCGCGGGGGGCGTGTGTTTGAAAAGGTTGGTGTTAATGTCTCGACCGTATATGGGACACTTGGGGCGCAGGCCCAAAACGCAATGGCCGCGCGCAAGGGCATTCCTGGTATGAAAGATGACCCGCAGTTTTGGGCCAGCGGGATTTCATTGGTGGCGCATATGCAAAACCCGCATTGTCCTGCGGTTCACATGAATACCCGTATGTTTTGGACCCCTCATGCCTGGTGGTTCGGAGGGGGGACGGACCTCAATCCATGTTTGGAATACGAAGAAGACACAGCCCATTTCCATGATACGTTGAAGTCATTTCTCGACCCGCATGACATTGCACTTTACCCCGAGCTAAAGGCTTGGGCGGATGAATATTTCTACATTCCTCATCGTCATCGCGCGCGCGGGGTTGGTGGCATCTTTATGGATGATCGCTGCACGGGTGACTGGGGAAAAGATTTTGAACTTACCAAAGACATTGGTCGTTCATTCTTGCCTGCTTTTGTTCCTTTGGTTGAAAAGCAACGGAGCAAGGAGTGGACTGAGGCTGACAAAAAAGCCCAACTTGAGCACCGTGGCCTCTATGCCGAGTATAACTTGGTCTATGATCGGGGCACAAAATTTGGGCTGACGACGGGCCATGATGCGAATGCTGTCTTGATGAGCTTGCCTCCCGTTGCAACATGGCATTAAGCTTTCACAGTAGGAGGGTCTCTCAAGGGGCCAATCTAATCATGAGGGCGTGCTATGGACGAGATCAACACACTTAAATCCATTGTCGGCGATGCACATGTCTTTGTCGGAGAGACAGGGGGGCGCTATGGTGCAGATTGGACGGGGAGCTATGTCTCGACACCCCTTGCTGCTGTGCGCCCCGCCAACAGAGATGAGGTCTCGGCGGTTGTAAAATATGCCTCTGAGCAGGGTATTTCAGTGGTGCCAATGAGCGGCAACACAAGCCTAGCGGGGGGCACCTATGCAGAGGGATCGATTGTCATCTCACTTGAGCGTATGAATGCTGTGCGAGAGGTGAGGGCCTCTTCCCGTTTGGCCGTTGTTGAGGCGGGCGTGATTATGTCTGATCTGCATCAGGCCGCGGATCAGCATGATTTACTCTTTCCAATGACCTTTGGTGCACGGGGATCTGCAATGATCGGTGGGATGCTCTCGACCAATGCCGGGGGGTCAAATGTGCTTCGCTACGGCAATACCCGCGACCTGTGTCTGGGTTTGGAAGTCGTAATGCCAGACGGGGAAATTATGGAGATTATGTCTGAACTGCACAAAGACAACTCTGGGTATAATCTCAAACACCTTATCATTGGAGCGGAAGGGACGCTGGGCATTATAACCGCGGCGGTGATGAAATTGGTGGCCAAGCCAAAAGCGAGAGCGACGGCGATGATCGCCACGCAATCGCTTGATACAGCATTGACGCTTTTGAATGAGCTTCAGCAGAGCACTGGTGGTTCGGTGGATGCCTTTGAATTCATGCCCCGTCGATATATGTCTCGATATAAAGAGCTTTTCCCTGAAAAACGCCTCCCCTTTGAAGCCATGCATGAGACGAATATCCTTATCGAGCTGGCAACAACAGCCAGTGATTTGAGTGACGTACAGGAGGACGGAAAGACACTCTTGGGCGAAAAACTGGAAAATATTTTGGCCCAAGAATTTGAAAAGGGCTCAGTTCATGAGGCTGTGGTGGCTCAGAATGAAGCACAACGACAAGAGATGTGGCATATTCGCGAAGCTGCTGCAGAAGTCACGCTCGCGCATACACCACTGGTGAGTAATGATGTTGCGGTGCCCTTAGATCAGGTCAGCACTTTTTTTGAGAAAATGGAACCACGTCTCGCTGAGATCGATGAGGGCGCTATTTCAATGAGCGTGGCCCATCTTGGTGATGGAAATATTCATTATTCCGTCTGGCCGCAAAGTCAGGACCCTGAGGTACATGCAGAAATTATGGAATCTGTGGAGAATGTTGTGCTGGCTCTGGGCGGGAGCTTTTCCGCCGAACACGGTATAGGCATAACAAAATTACCCTCTATGCAAAGACGCAAAAATGAAGTGGCCATGCGGGTGATGCGGGAGATTAAGCAAGCGATTGATCCAAAAAATATTATGAACCCTGGTAAGGTCGTACCAGCAACAGCTTAGATGTAGGGGGGTTCGACAGACCTTTTACGGAAATTTTGTCATGCCCGCCCCTTTGGTCTCCGATGGACGGGCCGAGAACCCAAAGCGGCTGTAAAACCCTTCCTTGCCTTTGGCTGCGAAAAGCCCAGTGCAGCTAACTTTGGATTGCATCGGTGCGATCTTAGCCAAGAGCATGTCAACGATTGTTTTTCCGACCTGTTGACTCTGATAGGCAGGGCGCACGACAATGTCTTCGACAAAAAAGTAGAGCGCACCATCCCCAATGATCCGCCCCATTCCGATAAGGGTCTCCCCCTCATAACAGCATACTGAGCACAGTGTATTTGCGAGGGCTGTTTCCGCGTCTTGCTCTGTGGCGCGTCCCCATCCGCACTCTTCACGCAGCGCGATAAAGTCGGCAGTCGCAGGCGTGGCATATTCGAATGTGACGTCTTCTGGTGGTGTGCCCATAGTTAAACGCTCTCAAATTATGTGAGGATTTTGACCAATTGTGCAAGCTGTGCGACGTTAGACTAAAACCTCAATTTTTTGTTGTAGACCCGTGTTAAAAACCCGTCTGTAGCGGTCGATTTCAGTTCGTGGTCCCATGGCTTTATTTGGATTATCAGAGAGTTTGACTGTGGGTCGGCCCTCTGCACTGACGGCCTTACAGACCAGTGAAAAGGCATCAAGTGCTCCGTTCGGGGCAAGACCACGAAAATCATTGGTGAGATTTGTGCCCCACCCGAAGGAGACTTTTACCCGATCAGAAAAGCGCTTGTGAAGGTCAACAATCGTA
>WTIQ01000486.1 GCA_011525185.1 Paracoccaceae bacterium
AATTGGCATTTTTTGTTGTTTCTCTAGGTGGCTCCTCGAACTCCGGCGGCACGATTTGAGCCGCTTCTGACAGAAGCACAGAACTCGCCGTAAGCTTTACTGCCTCTAAGGTGCCGTCTTGCTGCGTTCCAGTTATCACGCGAGGATTTGCCAAGACGCGGCTCTCTGCCGATGCTCGCATTTGAATATCAGAGGGAGAGGCATCGACTTCGTCTCGTTCCGCATCAAACATCCGTTGTGCCTCGACAGAAATGTAGTCAAGTGCAGAGGCGGAGACATGGAACGTCTCATTATCCACGTCCAGAGTACTGTATGATCCGTCCGCTAGACCAAAATGAGCCTCTCCTAAAAAGTCAGGAAACTTTGAGGCGGTGATGTTACCAAGTGGTTTAAATCCTTGTTTATAAGCAAATTCTTCGGCTTCATGGAGGGTCTCACGAGCAACAACTGCAATGAAGATCGTGTCCTTTGTCGCCACCCAGTCTATTGCAACGTCGTAAAGGTCGTAGGGTGTATTTCGCTCGACTTCTTCGCGAATAACGGTGTCGATATTCTCGTCATTAAAGGCAGATGACATGGACAGCGTCATAAATTTGACTTGTTCTTTTGGAATGACAAGCTTCACGATGTCAGAGTGGGGGGAAACGTCCAAAGCATGTTCCCTCAGCTCACTCATGCGTTGGTCAAAGTGCGGGTCTGCGAGGTCGACTTGGCCCAAAATGGTCCAGAACGCTCCCGACCTCTGCAAAAGGCTGAGACCGTCAAAAGAGAGGGACAAGGCGAACTTGGGTTTCATCTAAGTCTCTGTGACCATTGTTCGTTTTGATGCAAGTTGTACGATATTGAGGGGTTAATTTGCAAGATTTTCCCGTAACCCTACGGCGAAAGCATGCCCAAACCCTTAGAAAGATTGCCTACAAGTATGAGGTGTGAGAGATTATTTATAATTGTAGGAGGTATATTCATTAGACAAATTCTGATCTTGGGTCTATTGCTGTGTTTCGCCCAAATTGTGCACGCTAAAGAAGACTATGGGGTTTTACGGACAATCACGGTAAGCGGATTTGGAGAGGTGAGCACGGTACCTGATATCGTTGCAATTGACATAACCTTGCGGGATGAAGAAAAGACGGCGTCCAAAGCGCTGCGCGAAGTAACGAAAGCCTCTGATCAATTGATTGCCGCATTAAGGGCCGCGGGTATTGCACAAAAGGACCTTGTGACGCGCGGCTTGGATCTCAATCGGTATTACAAAAACAACTCATATAGCAAAGCCGACTTTATGGGGTTTAGGGCTGAAGCGAGACTGAGTTTAACCGTGCGAAATATTGGGGAATTGGGCGCGATGTTGGACCTTTTGTTGGACAACGGAGTGGATGGCATTGGAATGTTGATGTTTCGATCCAGCGCGGCTGCAAAGCTTCAAGACGAGGCGCGTCAAGCGGCGGTCGCGGATGCAAAACGCAAAGCTGAGTTATATGCTGCAAGTAGTGGCGTTGCGCTTGGTGATCTGCTTGAGCTCAGGGAGGCTGACACGGGCGGGAGTATGCCGCTCATGCGTGGAGCAATTGCGATGTCGGCGGATATGGTCAACCCAGTCGCGACTGGGAATTTAACCTACTCACAGAACCTTATCGCTGTCTTTGATATTCAGCCAATCCAAGATTGAGCTTGAAATTAGCCTTTAAAGCTTGATCGATTGCGATTTTTTCAGCGCTTGATCAAGGTCGGCAATAAGGTCATTGGCATCCTCAATCCCGACGGAGATGCGCACAATCTCTGGGCCCGCTCCAGCCGCTATTTGCTGCTCTTTTTCCAGTTGCCGATGGGTGGTTGAGGCAGAATGAATAACCAATGATCGACTATCTCCTAAATTAGCAACGTGGCTGAAAATCTCGAGACTGTCGACAAACTTGATACAGGCCTTGTAGCCCCCTTTGATGGCGATAGTGAACAGCGCTCCAGAGCCGATTGGACATATTTTTTTTGCACGCTTGTAATAGGGAGAGCTCTTAAGACCCGCATATGTCACAGAGTCTATCGCCTCATGCTGCTCAAGCCAATTTGCAAGGGTGACCGCATTCTCGACGTGGCGTTGCATGCGCAATGAAAGAGTCTCAATGCCCATAAGGGTGTAATGCGCCGCTTGGGGGTTCATTGTCATACCTAAATCACGCAAACCTATAGCGATGCCATGAAACGTAAAGGCAAGCTCCCCAAAGGTCTCGTGAAATTTCAGTCCATGATACGCTGGTTCTGGAGCAGAAAGGGATGGGAATTTGTCCGAGGCTGACCAGTCAAACTTTCCGCTGTCAATTACGCAGCCCCCCGTCACTGTTCCATTGCCAGTCAGGTATTTTGTCGTTGAATGAACGACCAAAGTTGCGCCAAATTCAATCGGGCGGCAAAGATACGGCGTTGCAGAGGTATTGTCGACGATCAAGGGAAGACCAGCCTCGTCGCTAATTTTTGAGATGGCAGTCAAGTCAGTGATATAACCGCCAGGGTTTGCAATTGCTTCACAAAAGACGGCGCGAGTGTCATCATCAATCGCCGCTTTTACAGCGTCTGTGTCATCAAAATCGATGAATTTAGCTGACCAGCCAAAGCGTTTTATGGTTTGGCTAAACTGGGTCACAGTCCCGCCGTAAAGGCGCGTTGAGACAACCACATTCTTGCCTGGCGACATGAGTGGAAACAGTGCCATGAGTTGTGCCGCGTGCCCAGAGGAGCAGCATACGGCTCCCGCGCCGCCCTCGAGCGTTGCTAACCGCTCTTGCAATACGGCGATTGTGGGGTTTGTTAGGCGTGAATAGATGTAGCCAACTTCTTGCAGATTGAATAACGCAGCGGCATGATCAGCGTCGCGAAAAACAAAGGCGGTTGATTGATAAATAGGTGTTTGTCTCGCCCCTGTTGCAGGATCAGGACGCGCACCCGCATGAATTTGCAAAGTGTCAAAACCGTAAGTTGGATTCTTCGCCATATGAGTCTCTCATCTTAAAAATTTCGCTGAGATTAAAGTGCATCTGCGCTAAGAACAACTCATTTTCTGTCAATCGAGCATGATTACAAGCAATGACGCGAGAGATATTGACTTGTTTTGCGACATGCAGGGGTAACGGGGGCTCAGCCTCGCCCTTATTTCAGACTATTGATAAGCACCAAGAATACTTAACGCATCCAGAGTTTTTTACTTTTAATTTTATTGCGGATGGCTTGCTCTTTTCTCGGTAAGTTATTTTGATCAAAGAGGTCTCGCACTTTTTTGCCACGACCTTGAAATATATAGCGCCTAAAAGCATCGTTTTCCTTGAGTGCTTTTTTGATTTTGTTGGGAGCTGCAACGGTCTCAATACATGTTACGATGTCATCGTTTTCTCGTGCATAAAGCAAGGGAAGGGCGCGGTAATGACAACTGACTTTTCCATCCAAGTAACCGTCTGGGAGCGTATCACGCCCCCCCGCCAAGACTATGGATCACAAGCGGTAGGGCGACTTGATCGAGCCAAGGATTAAGGTTTTGCACTTCCAGTTCAGGCGGGGGATTGTTTCGAATGTTCACCGCATACTCTGTGAAACGGTCCCCAAATATTTTTGGGCAAGAATAGTAAAAAAACCCCGCATTGAAATAAAGGTAACGGCGCCAATATTCATCGGGAAACGACGGATCAAGTGAGCTTTCAAAGTCGAGACCGAACTTATCATAAAGGGATTTCCAGATTTTGGTGTATCCAGGTCCGTAAAGCTCGATTTTTGGCCAAGTGTCTGTGCGCCGCAGAGAGGCGCTTGGTTTGGAAAAGTCAAAGGGTACTGACGTTAGATCACCACAAATTAGGGTGTCACTGTCAAAAAACACAAATGGCTCGCCTGCGGGGAGTGCCTTCAAGCATTCAATTTTGTTGCCGTAGGGGTAAGTCTCGCCAAAATACGTATTTTCGAATTGAACAAAGCTCGCTCCTAAATGTTCCAATGCCTCGCGACAGGCCTGAGACGAAATGGAAGGATCATTGCTCCAAAGCGGCCCCGATGGTTCTGCCACAAAAATTTTGCTTTTGAAGTTTGGACTATTTTCTATAACCGAAGCTACAAATAAAACAGCTTCGTACTGAAGTCGCCCGCTTTGTGCCACAATAACTAAATTAAACCGTTGCATACTTCAATTCCACAGCTTCGCCTGTCCCCACTTTTAACATTATAGAATAGGCATATTTTCAAAAACTTAATCCAGTTAGCATTAGACGGTGCTTATATGCAATTGGATCTTGTTCACATGAACGCGATCAGCCCTATGTCTTCGGACTATTTCTTGAGCAAGAAATAATTTGCTACACAAATTGTAGCGTCAACGCTATAGTGCGATCGAATGAAGTATCATTCCAACAACGTGAAGAGATAATTGAGGTTAGGTTATGCGCTGCCCCTTTTGTGGAAATGTAGATACGCAGGTAAAAGATAGTCGTCCAGCAGAGGATCATGTGGCCATCAGGAGGCGTCGCTTTTGTCCTGATTGTGGTGGACGGCTTACGACATATGAACGTGTGCAATTGCGTGACCTTGTTGTGATCAAGTCAAGCGGGCGGCGTGAAGATTTTGATCGCGATAGGCTCGAGCGTTCGATACGTATCGCTTTGCAAAAACGCACAGTTGAACATGAGCGCACGGAAAAGATGATTTCGGGAATCGTCAGGCGTTTGGAAAGTACGGGCGATAGTGA
>WTIQ01000099.1 GCA_011525185.1 Paracoccaceae bacterium
GCCTTATCCAAGTCGGTCAGTTCTGCCTCAACGGCGTCAACACCAAGCGACTGGATTTCGCCACCGACATAGATGGTGCCATCATACATAGAGTCGCCTAGGTTTTTGCCTGCGTTTCCACAGACCACCATACGGCCCCGTTGCATCATAAAGCCAGACAGCGCCCCCGTGTCACCACCAACGATGATCGTGCCGCCCTTTTGGTCAATGCCAGTACGTGATCCAACCGAGCCACGACAGACCAGGTCACCGCCACGGATCGCAGCACCGAATGTCGAGCCTGCATTTTTCTCAATCATCACAGTGCCTGACATCATGTTTTCACCACATGACCATCCAACACGGCCATTGATGCGCACATTTGGCCCATCGATCAGCCCGACACCAAAGTACCCCGTTGATCCTTCAATAATGAGGTTCAAACGGCTCAAAATACCAACGCCAAGCGAATGCTTACCGCGCGGGTTTTTGAGAACGATCGTCCCATACCCTTCGGCCATGAGATCGCGAATGCGATTGTTCACTTCCGTGGTTGTCATATCATCAGTATCGATCTCTGTGCGCTTGTTGAAGTCCACCTCAGGCGCCCAAGGATATGTAAACCGTTCTTCTTCATCGGGGTTAAATTCGATGTGAAGCGATTTACCCGTCAGTTGTTCTGTTCTCATTCCGAGCGCGGTAACGCGCTCTTCCTGAGTCATTTGCTTTAGTTCAGCATCGCTTAGGCTTGCCATACGCGAACCTCCTCATCATATGGGTCATATGTGTCAATTTCTTCTGGAAGGATGGCACGAATGGCAACTTCTTCAGAGGCCATCGCAATCAGATCATCACTTTCATACAAAACCAAAGGCTTTGCGGCCATTGTATCCTTGGCCATACCAAGTTGGTCTTTCGTCGCAACAAGATAGGTGAACACGCCATCAATTTCTTCGATGGAATTGCGCAAAGACTGCTCAAGCGTCATGCCATTTGCAAGGTTATGCGCTGTATAAACGGCGAGTAATTCGCTGTCACAGTTTGACATAAACCGATGACCTTTGCGCTCCATCTGACGGCGCATGATCCAGTAGTTTGTGATCTGTCCGTTATGTACCACGCTTACGTCATTGTAAGGAAATGCCCAATAGGGGTGAGCTGAGCGAATATCCACATCAGATTCTGTTGCCATACGGGTGTGGCCAATGCTGTGCGTGCCTTTAAAATCGTTAAGTCCATAGAGACCGGCCACATCAGAAGCGTCGCCCAAGTCCTTGATCAATTCGAGCCCGTTTCCGAGGGACAGAATTTCAACACCTTCTGTCTCTTCTATGTGCTCCGCCAAGGCCGCTGTGTCACCACCATGGCTTAGCACATAGCGCAACGCATATTCCGTTGCCGCTTCTTTTGCTTTGATTTCAGCCCCATGCTCGGCAAGAATAGCCTCTACCGCCGCAATCCGGTCCACAATCACTTGGTGTATCCCGCGACCGCGAGTCATATCTTCGGCTTCGGCAACCTTTAGGCGCATGATATAATCGCCCTCTGTTGGCTCACCATAAACCGCATAACCCGTTGAGTCGGGCCCACGGTGCTTTAAAGCCTGTAACATAGCGGTCATTTCACCGCCTACGTTAGAGCTCTTGCCCTTGTGTATAAGTCCTGCGATTCCACACATCTTGAGAAACGCCTCCCTTAATTTGCGTTAAAGTTTTGGGCAGAGATCGCCTCTGCCCGACTAGAGATAAGAGAGCCTTAAGGCAGGCACTCCATATACATTTCATTGTCCCATTCGGTGACAGTTGACATAAAGCGCGCAAATTCATCGCGTTTATATTCGTCATAGAGGCGATACATTTCACCTGGCATACCGCGTTTCACAACCTCGTTGCCCGCAAGATGATCGAGCGCTTCACCAAGGCTCATTGGAAGTTTCTTGACTTCCTTACCTTCAGCCATCGCCTCATAGATGTTGCGCTCTTCAGGCGCGCCAGGATCAAGGTTGTTATCCAAGCCGTCATCCATCGCCGCAAGAAGTGTCGTTCCCATGATATAGGGGTTCACCATTGAGTCGACCGAACGGTATTCAAAGCGCCCCGGCGCAGAAACCCGAAGGCCCGTTGTGCGGTTTTGGAAACCCCAATCCGCAAAGACTGGCGCCCAAAAACCTGTGTCCCACAAACGACGATAAGAGTTGACCGTGGAACAGCCGATTGCCGTCAAGGCTTGTAAATGGTGCACCACGCCGCCAATCGCCTTGAGACCTTCTGCACCTGGCATCTGCGGGTCGTCCGTATCGGGCATGAAGGTGTTTTCACCGCCTTTTACGTACATGTAGTTATCCGCCATGCCAGGAAGGTTATCAACATTATTTCCGCAGCGGACCAATTGATCCTCACCACCGCGCCAAAGGCTCATATTATGGTGACAGCCAGAGGCCGAAACGCCCATGAACGGCTTTGTCATAAAGCAAGCAAAGATGCCATGCTCCCGCGCTACCTGTGCACAAATCTGACGATATGTGGTCAAACGGTCCGCATTGCGAAGCACATCATCGAACATCCAGTTCAGCTCAAGTTGGCCCGGCGCATCTTCATGGTCCCCTTGGATCATATCAAGCCCCATCTGACGGGCATACTTAATCACCTGCAACGAAACAGGGCGCAGGCTCTCAAACTGATCAATGTGATAGCAATAGGGCTTTGAAAACCCGTCTTTGGGCTTACCGTTTTCATCAAACTTGAGCCACATCATCTCTGGTTCGGTCCCGATGCGAAGCTTTGTACCGTGCTTTTTCGTAAATTCGTCGTGAAGGCGACGCAGGTTACCGCGACAATCAGATGTCAAATATCCACCAGGATTTTCCTTCTCTTCGCGATTGCGAAAGAGCGTACAATAAAAACGACCAATTTGCGGCGCCCAAGGAAGCTGCATAAAGGTTTCTGGCTCAGGGATACCGACAAGCTCCGCCGCCTCAGGACCGTACCCTAAATAATTTCCAGCGCGATCCGTGAACAGATTCACAGTCGCTCCATAGACGAGCTGAAAACCCTTCTTCGCCACTGACTCCCAGTGATCAGCGGGGATACCCTTACCCATGATTTTTCCAGTGACGGAAACGAATTGCAGATAGAGATACTCAATCCCCATCTTATCGATCATCTCTCTCACTTGTTTGATTTTTTCGTCACGCCCTGGCGCTTCGACAAATTTTTCAAGATCGGTTTCAGCCACTTTCGTCATCTCCCTTTCAGTTGAAGCGTAACGTCTTTTTTCTAATACAGTTGGCTTGACGCACGCGGTGGAATTCCGCGAGACGATCTCCGGAATCGAACCTGAAGTCAACCTATTTTATGCCAATTGACGAAATTATATTGAATTTACCCGTTATTGGTATATTATTGGATCAGCCAAAACGAGGGAAGGGTAACCAAAGTTATGGGGATTCATGATAAACGCAAGCTCGGTGCAGCCGAAATTGCTGCCGAAATAAGGCGTGAAATAATGCAAGGTAACCGGCAAAATAATGAAAGATTGCCGCCAGAGCGCAAGCTCTCAGAAGCATTTGGCGTAGCACGCGGAACGATTCGCGAGGCCTTAAACCAGCTCGAATATTCAGGCTTTGTCGAGATTCGACCAGGAAGCGGTACATATGTGGTCTACGAGGCCGCTGCCTCCGACCTCTCTGTGATTACTACCGCAAACCCGCTCGAATTGATGGATGCACGTTTCGCCCTTGAGCCACATCTGTGCCGGCTTGCGGTGCTGAACGGGCGTCGCAATGACTTTCAGCTTCTTGAAACATTGTGTCTCAAAATGGAAAAAAGCGCTCTGGACCCTGCTCAATTTGCAGAGGCAGACACCGAATTTCACCGCGCACTCAGCCGCTGTACGGGAAATAGCCTCTTGGTTTGGATGCTGGATCAAATCACCTCTGTACGAAGCCATGATGATTGGACGCGGATGCGACATTTGACGCTTAACCCCAAAATCATCGCAACCTATAACATGCAACATAGCCGCATTTTGGATGCTCTGAAAGCACGCGAGCCAGAACGGGCGGCAACCATCATGAAGGAGCATCTTGAAACAGCGCGCCTCTCAATGACGCGCGCTGCAGAGACCTAACGATGCTAAGTCCGCGCGGCCGCTTGTAGCCAATTCATGTAAAGCCGCTCTGCCATCGTGTTAAAGCGAGACATGTTTGCGCTGGCATCTGCTGTAAACTGAGCCAATCCATTTTCCCCCATAGCGTGTTTGAGAGCTGCTGCGTATTCAGGTATCTCTGCCCATGCATCCACAGTATCTTCTTCAATCTCCACATGAAACTGAACGGAGTAAGCCCTGCGCCCCCACGACATCGCCTGAACCGCACAATCTGGCGACGTCGCAAGCACAAGTACACCCGCTGGCAGCGCTTTGATCTCGGCGCTGTGCCACTGTAACACGGGAAAACGGTCCTCAAAATCATCCAAAAACACGCCCGTTGCACCATGCTCTGTGAGCTGCACATCCATCACACCAATCTCAGGACGCTCTGACGGGCCAACTTCGCCGCCCAAGACTTCTGCCAATAATTGATGTCCAAGACAGAATCCGAAAAAGGGCATGCCTTTTTCAACGACCGCATGTTTTATAAATTCTTTTTCTTCTTTTAGCCATGGATGTTCGTCCTCTTGCCACACATCCATTGGCCCGCCCATAACCCAAAGAGCATCAAAGCCAACGAG
>WTIQ01000174.1 GCA_011525185.1 Paracoccaceae bacterium
GCGCGCAACGCCTTTTCAAAAGCAGCGAGCTGACCATGAATGTCACCGATAAAGTAAATAGGGAGGGAAAAGAGCATAATGTATTTCCGAAAATTTACCCTCGAATAAAGGGCAGCGATGCTCCTGAAAAGCCGTGTCTGCAATCTAACGCCACTTATGGATAACGCTAGGCGAGTGGATTGTTTTCAAAAGATATTCAGAGCTTGCATAATGTGTCGGCTGGGGTGGGCACGCATGTGTCAGCCGTGGGGCGGGCGGACACATGCTGAAATGCAAATCATTTCAGGAATATAGGGGACTTCCGCTATTTCCTGATCCATACTTTGGGTATTCTACAAAGTTACCACGCATGAAAGGAACGAGCGGCAAAGAGCTATAGTTGAATACTCTACTCGCTCTCTTTCAAATCGCCGAGCCAGTTCTCTGGATCACGCACATTATCGGCCGCTCTGGCAAAGTGTTCTTCGCTTTGGATGCAGTCCTTAATATGTCGCAGATGGTCAATGTCTGTTGGACTGAGGTCTTGCACTTCTGTGATTTCAAATACTTGAGTTAAACGCGCAATAATAGTGTCGCATTTTTCTAAATACGTTTCCGCGTCCTTGCGGTAGTCTTTTAATTTTGTTGCCTCTTCGGATAGCTCCGCTAGAGACGGGATTTGCGTCCTATGATCGCATGATGTCATTCGATGATTTCGCTTAACGACGTCATCAACGCATCAGATATCTTTTCATAGTCCACAGGGTAATCGTTTTGAGCGATTTCCGCTCTCAAACGCTGCACCGCTTCCAGATCAATGGGGGGAGGCATGTCGGCCATAGCTTTCATGACATCACCCATCGCGGAATTAACGTTCACAGATACACTTGCTGTATCCGTGTCGATAACAGGCGCCACGGGAGCGTTCGTGCCAACTTCAACGGCAGAGCCCGCCCCAGATGTGGTAACCTGAGGTGCACTTGATGCTTCAGGAACAACAACAGAAGCTGTCGTGCCTGCTAGATTTTGAACTGTATCAACCATTCCATTACTCCAGAATTTACAGTCGCCCAGTGAGTTAAGTGCATGTGTACAATAGATGTAACGACCGATCAGTTCAATTGTTTAGTGATAATTTCTGCTTCGCGTTCATTTTTTATGCGCGCTTTCAGTTTTACACCACTTTCCAAATTGGAAACCAAGATGATCTCTCCCAACTGACCATTACTTAACGCTACTGCCTTACCAGATATGCGAATACCACCCCTTGTCAATACTATATCTATGACATTGTTCTTCTCAACAACATAGTCAGCGGTCAGATAACGTGACAGCACAGGCATGTCCATTGGGACCGATGTTTTTAGTTTTCGGCCCAACAATTGTTCGATATTCGTATAGGCACCACGAACTTCATAATGATAATCTTTAAACCCGTATTCGGTTTCTGTACTCAAGATAGCTCCCTTTGAAAGCGGCTCTTTTAGGACCACATATCTGTAGTCTTTGCTCCTCGCTTGCGCTTTTCTGCTCTTTAGCGGTTCTACGGGAGAAGATGCAGCTTTTGTCACCGCAAGCTCGGTTCTGAAATTCAATCGCCAAGCATAAGGAGCGTCACAGCTTACCATGACTGTTTGCCAACTGTTGGTTTTAGGTGCGACAAGCAGCGCAGAGTTACAGGGATAAAATATCTTTTGCGGCGCAACAATCGGTCTGACATCGACACCGTTATTCTCTGCCTCTTGCTGGATCGCATCTGCAATGTCTTGACCTGTTAATCGTTCAGAGGCTTGCACGAAGAGCGCGCTTGAGCAGACAAAAAGAAAGGTCACTAATATCCTAAAAGAAGTAAATATCATCGCGTCTCGATCCTGAGTGTTGACCAGCCCCAAACGTCAATACTTTGCCCGCTATCAGCCGATTTGGATCGGCTTGGACAAACGCGTGGGGATTTTGTGCAACGATCATATCGTAAGTCGCAGCAAGATCGTGCACTTGACCCAATTGTGCCGCTACAATGGATGCAAGTGTATCCCCCTTTTGCACCCGGTAGCCGCCCTGGGACTGACCATGAGAGCGATACTCTAGGACAACAAAGCCCTCCTCTGCCAGAGCCGGCAAAGCGAGACCCGTCGCGGCTATCAAGCCGCCTGCAAGCGTCACGGCAAAGATCCTGAACATCAAAGTGCCCCATCGATAAATTGAATATTCTGGTTGGCCAAGGCTTTGAGGTTTTTCAACGCATTAACCGGCTTTAGAACCGCAGAGTTTTGAGCCACAGACTGAACTTCCAGCAGCGTCCAGCTGTGAGGACCGTCCACGATATATGCAAGGCTGCCTTGTCGCAGACCCGCTTGCTGGCCGATCGCGACACGAATTTTGCCCGCTGACATAAGCGTTTTCGTGCGCCTGATGTTGCAAGCCTCATGGGTCAGCTTGGCGCGGATTTTCTGAGCGATCTGGGCCAATTGAGGCTCATTATAAGATAGCGTTTTCTGCAATAATACATTGAGAGAGCGCAAAACGTAGTTGGCTGGCAATGGCGTTGCCAGCTCCGCAGTTTCGCTCATAATCGGGGCAAGCGTCGCACCGTCATACACCGTGATACGGATATCAGATTTCAGGCTTTGTTTGTCTTGGCTCACATGCACCGACAATGACATCGCATATTTGCTCTCAATCACAGCGGTCGATTTGAGCCCCATTTTTAGGCTGTTATAATCAAACAGAGGGTTAGTTGTCTTGTTTTTATGAAGTTGTGCTAGCGTTTGGCCGCTCTTTGTCTCGACCGCACCTGGATACTGATAGGTGAGAAAAAGGACAAGCCGTTCAGCAACGGCATCTGTATAAGGGTGATAATGAATGTTGACGCTTTGTGCGGTCGAAAGACGAGGCGCCAAGACCGTTAGGCTAGGATAGGCTGGTTTCGCACAGGTCTTGCTATTTTGTTTTGCAAAAAAGGCTTTCAGACTGACTTCATAATGGGTCCCAGTGTTGCGCTCGCCTGTGATGTTGAAATCAACCAGTTGCGCCTCAGTCCCCAGCGTAATCACATCTCTTACAATTCTGCCTTTGCTGGTGATCGTTATCCCCGAGAGATCAGCACCTGTTTTCAGCGCTGCAAGATAAAGTGCGTCCTCAAGGGCATTTCGGCGTGCTTTTTGGGCTCCTTTTTGGGAGAGAGCCGCCTTACCCGTCACATCCACAGCGATCACATTCGCTGCCATAAGTGTTGCGCCCCCCGCAACGCCCCAAACAGCCCAGCCAAAGGTTAAAACGAGTATGTATCGCAGCACAACACGCATTCTACGCTCGAGATGCTCTCATAATTGTGTTGATGAGCGCTTGATCTAACTCCAATACCACTTCGTAGGTGTCCGCACCTACGGGATTGATGCGTACTGTCTTGGCACCGACGATCAGTCCGTCAACAGTCGCTCGAAGCGAGTCATTTTGAACTATGGCGTCAATAACGGTGGTCCGTGAGTTGATTTTCATACCGTGTACTTGTTCGGTCAGATTGCGCATCGCTTCCAGGCGCGCGGCCCGAATAGCCATCAGGCGCCTTTGGTTGATCGACTTAGCAGGCTGCGATGAGACACTCGCGTAGCCCATCCCAGTAATCGTTGGCACAACTTTTACCTTGGGCTGCGTGATTGCAGCCGTAGCCTGAACCGCTGACTGAATAGACTGTACATCATCAGATCCACTCGCTTGCGATGTTTGGAATGGCAATCCTATGCCCTGACAGCCTGCCAAAGCCAAAGTACAAAGCCATGCGATCACGGTTTGTTTGGTCAACTTGCGATATTTTCGGTTTATTTCCATGTCAAACACGGTGCACTCTCCATTCCTTTGTACCAGCGGAGATGCATAATTCGTGCCAAGTTGAAAAAAATGTGCGCACATAGTGACTCTGGCACAGATTTTGCCTCTGTCCTTGTCAATGACAGTTTTGGTTGGATCCAATGGCAACGATTGATAGCTTTACCCTTGCAAATTCGAAGCGCTACCTCAGCGACTCGGTCTTACCTCTTGGTATTTTATTTATCGTGGCCATGATGGTTTTGCCGTTACCAACGGTTTTGCTCGATATTTTCTTTAGTTTGAATATTTTACTATCCTTGCTGGTTCTTATGGTTGCGATCCATACCTTCCGGCCCTTGGACTTTTCAAGCTTCCCCGCTCTGTTGCTCGTTGCGACGGTGCTGCGGCTGGCCCTGAACGTGGCGTCTACACGTGTTGTTCTGGCAGAGGGTCACACGGGGACGGACGCGGCTGGTCGCGTTATTGAAGCCTTTGGGGCCTTTGTTATCGCGGGTAATTTTGCAGTCGGTATTTTCGTCTTCGCCATTTTAGTCATTATCAACCTTGTCGTGATCACGCGCGGTGCAGGCCGCGTCTCTGAGGTTTCGGCGCGCTTCACTCTGGATGCGATGCCTGGAAAACAAATGGCCATTGATGCCGACTTAAATGCAGGCATCCTCACCCCAGAAGAAGCCACAGCACGACGCTCGGAAGTTGCCCGTGAAGCTGATTTTCATGGAGCCATGGATGGTGCATCCAAGTTCGTGAAAGGCGATGCTGTTGCCGGCATTTTGATTTTGGCGATCAATATTATTGGCGGCGTTTCAATTGGGATGTTGCAGCATGATCTTTCCCTCAATGATGCGGCAGCGCTCTATATCCTGCTCGCTGTTGGGGATGGGCTTGTTGCGCAAATTCCTTCG
>WTIQ01000045.1:0-4283 GCA_011525185.1 Paracoccaceae bacterium
TGGCAGATATCGGATGGGTACATCGTTTTGATCCCCCAGATTTATACGCATTCGATTTTCCCGTTTCGGCGGGGTCATTATGGCGGATCGGGCTGTGGCAGTGGCCCGATCCGTCAATCGTTTCAGGGGGTGTGAGGTAGAGAGTGTAGGGTTGACCTAGTCGAATGGCACGCAGGTTCAGAGGTGAGAGTCTCAATAAGGTAGACAGCAAGGGACGGGTTTCTATTCCGGCCCTGTTTCGCCGTGTGATAGAAGCCTGCGATCCTAACTGGCGCGATGGCGTGCCGCCCGAGCTTGTGATTGTTTACGGTGATCCTCGCAAGAAATATCTTGAATGCTACACGATGGAGGCAATTGAGGAAGTTGATTCAAAAATCGACAAATTGCCACGCGGGAGTAAAGAGAGAAAAGCACTTGAGCGTTTGTTCCATGGCCTCAGCTTTCCGACCTCTGTGGATGAGACGGGCCGGCTTGTGTTGCCTGCCAAGTTGCGAGATCGAGTGTCGATTGAAAAAGAAGCCTATTTTATAGCTGCAGGTGACACGTTTCAAATTTGGAACCCTGAAACCTATGAGGCAGATCAAGCGCTCGCGGAAGATTGGCTGGAAGGACTCCCCGACGATTTTGATCCTCTTAGTTTTCTTGATCAAGCCTCAGGCACAGCTGGGACAGAATAATGTCGCTTGATCGGCATATCCCAGTTTTATTGGAGCCGATTTTGGATATAGCGGCCCCTATTAAGGGGACTTGGGTGGATGCATCCTAGGGGGCTGGAGGATCTACCAAGGGGTTTTTGAATGCAGGTGCCGAGCGTGTCATCGGGTTTGATCGCGATCCATCTGTATTTCAGCCTCTCGCGTCTCTTAAGGAGCAATTTGGCGATAAGATAAATTTTGTAAATGATAGGTTTTCTAATATGGCCGCGCATGTAGCGCATGTTGATGGTGTTGTCCTTGATTTGGGGGTCTCCTCTATGCAGTTGGATGAGGCCGAGCGCGGCTTTTCGTTTATGAACAACGGCCCCCTAGATATGCGTATGGGGCAAGAAGGACCCTCTGCCGCTGATCTCGTAAACCAGAGCGCGGAAAAAGAGATTGCCGACATTCTTTACTTGTTTGGAGAAGAGCGTGCCAGTAGGCGGATTGCGCGGCGCATTGTTGAGGCCCGCCAAAAACAGGCAATTCATACAACCTTTGATCTTGTTGATATCATAAAGGCAGTTTTGCCCGCTCAGAAGAAAGGGCAGGCGCATCCTGCGACCCGCAGCTTCCAAGCGCTCCGCATTGCTGTGAATAATGAGTATGATGAGCTGTTTGAGGGACTTCATGCAGCTGAAAAAATACTGAAGGCAGGCGGGCTTTTGATGGTGGTGTCCTTCCATTCCATCGAAGATCGCATGGTGAAACGATTTTTTCAGCATCGGGCGGGTCGATTGGGGGGCAACAACCGTTTTTTGCCAGAGGCAGAGCAAGAGGCCCCACAGTTCGAGATTGTAACACGAAAACCAATCGCGGCGGACGAGAAAGAGCTTGCGGTTAATCCAAGGGCACGGTCTGCGCTCTTGCGGGTTGCAAGGAGGACAGCGGCGCAAACAACCGCTGCTCTGAGCGCCAAGGATATGGGGATGCCAAAACTAGGAGCGTTAAAATATGCGTAGCATGCTTTTTGGTCTCATGTTTTTATCGGTGATGGGGCTTGCCTTTTGGGCAAACCAAGAAAACCTCAAAACCAAGGCTGAATTAACCCATGCCGAAGAGCTGCAGGCGGCAATAGGTCAAGCGCGGGATAGATTGTCGGTTTTGAACGCAGAGTGGGCCTACCAAAATCGCCCGCATCGTTTGCGTGATTTAGCGGACCTCAATTATGAGCATTTGCAACTTCTACCGCTGCGTTCAGATCATTTTGCACATGTTGCAGATATCGCCTTTCCTGAGAAAAACCCTGCGCCTCTCAACGACATAAATCTTGCTCAAAATGAGGCGCCAAATGAGTGAGATGACGCAACGAAAGCCGCTTCGCCCTTTAGGGCATATTTTGTCAGCACGGGCCAACGGTGAAGATACGCGCCTGATCGAGCGTCAGAATATACGCGAGCGCTCGTCTTCTCAAACCGAACACCAAAGGCAGCACGTGCAGGGGCGTCTTTTTGTGCTTGGCGTTTCATTTTTGTGTCTCTTTTTGGCCTTAGGTGTCAGGATTGGCATGTTGTCCGCCTCAGAGCCCACAGAGCCGCGCTCTCAGCGGGCTGGTGCCTCTATCGTCGCGCAACGTGCCAATATCGTGGATCGTGAGGGGCGCTTGTTGGCAACCAACATGGATACATACTCTCTTTTTGTAGAGACAAAGCATCTTGTTGATCCCAAAGGAACTGCTGCTGCGCTTGCGACCATTTTTACGGAATTAGACGCCTCAAAGCTCCTTAGGGATTTCACGGATGGGCGAAAATTCCTTTGGATTAGACGCAAAATGAGCCCAGAACAAATGCAGGCGGCCCATGATATTGGCGATCCAGGGTTGCGGTTTGGGCCCAGAGAAATGCGTCTTTATCCGAATGGAACATTGGCGGCGCATGTTTTGGGCGGTGCAAGTTTTGGTCGTGAAGGCGTGCATGCTGCGGAAGTGATTGGGGTCGCAGGGGTTGAAAAGACATTTGACGACCGTTTGCGCGATCCATCTCAGTCAGGCCAGCCCCTCAAACTGTCAATTGATCTCTCGGTCCAAGCCGCGGTGGAAGAGGTTCTCTTAGGGGGAATGACACTTCTGAATGCAAAGGGGGCCGCAGCTATTTTGATGGATGTGCACACAGGAGAGCTTATCTCGCTTGCGTCCTTGCCCGATTTTGATCCCAATAATAGGCCACGCCCCCCCGTCAACGGACAGGCAGAGGATAGCACGCTGTTTAATAGAGCGGTGCAGGGTGTTTATGAGCTTGGCTCGACATTTAAAATCTTTGCAGTTGCTCAGGCAATGGAGATGGGATTTGTCACGCCAGAAACGATTGTTGATATTCGTGGACCGATCCGCTGGGGAAAATTTCGCATCAAAGATTATCGCAATTACGGAAAAGAGCTAAGCGTCTCCAAGGTCATTGTAAAATCTAGTAATATCGGAACTGCGCGTATCGCCACAATGATGGGGGGAGAAAATCAGAAGGCCTTTTTGGGCTCGCTTGGGTTTCTTGAGCCAATCCCACTTGAAATGGTCGAGGCTGGCGGTGGCAAACCGCTTTATCCGTCCAACTGGTCCGAGTTGTCTACCATGACAATTTCCTACGGTCATGGCTTGTCAGCAACACCGCTGCATTTGGCGGCGGGCTATGCTTCTATTGCAAATGGTGGGTACCGCGTAAAGCCTACGCTCTTGGCGGATCAACCCGTCCAAAAGACCGATCGTGTTATGTCTGCGTCAGTGGCGGAGGCATCGTTGAAAATGCTGCGCAAAGTCGTCACCGAAGGGACAGCCTCGATGGCTGAGGTTGAGGGCTATGCAGTGGCGGGTAAGACTGGCACGGCTGACAAGCCTGGGCCACAAGGCGCTTATGAAGAAGATAAAGTGATTGGGACCTTCGCATCGATCTTTCCCGCGTATGATCCGAAATATGTGCTGGTGGTGGCTCTGGATGAGGCTGAAGATCGCTCAGGTGATGAGCCGCGCCGAACAGCAGGCTGGACCGCCGTGCCAGTCTCTGCTGAAATCATCGGTCGCATTGCGCCGCTTCTTGGCTTGGCTCCCCGCTATGAAACGGCATCAAAGCAGTGAATGATTCGCGTTGAGCCATTGCGGCGAGCCTTTGACTATGAGAAGAACAAGACACATACGCACGATATGGTGTAAGTGACTGAAGATGGCAGCAAAAACGAAGACGCTTTTAGAATTGGGTCTCACCGCAAATCCGACATATGATGGACCTATCTCTGGTCTCGTCCAAGACAGCCGTAAAGCAAAAAAAGGGATGCTCTTTGCTGCATTGCCGGGAAGCACGGTTCATGGAGCTGCGTATGTGAAATATGTGGTCGATCAGGGCGTTGCCGCTGTCCTCACCGATCGTGATGGTTACGAAATTGCACGACAGCAGCTCGCGTCCTCGTCGTTTCCGTTTATAATTGCTGAAGATCCTCGGGCGTCTTGGGCTGGTGCAGCGGCGCTTTGGTACGAAGATCAGCCAGAGCACGTGGTTGCCGTAACAGGGACCAATGGCAAAACCTCGATAGCAAGCTTTTGTAGACAGATTTGGACGCTCTTGGGCGAGCGAGCTGTCAATCTGGGCACAACCGGCGTTGAGG
>WTIQ01000045.1:4293-18032 GCA_011525185.1 Paracoccaceae bacterium
CGTTGAGGGGGCTGTTCAACTGCCTCTCCACCATACCACGCCTGATCCGCTTACGCTGCATCATGCTTTGCACGAGGTTGCAACGGCTGGGGTAAGTCATGCCGCTATGGAAGCCTCCAGTCACGGACTAGAGCAACGGCGCTTGGATGGTGTGCGTCTCACGGCAGCAGGATTTTCAAATTTCACACAGGATCATCTCGATTATCATCAGAGTTTCGAGGCCTATTTCGATGCAAAAGCAGGCCTTTTCCGTCGGGTCTTGCCCCTAGATGCGCCAGCCGTGATCAATATTGACGATCCAAAGGGGGCCGAATTGGCAAAGGAGTTGCTTGCAACCGATCATCCTGTTTTGACAATTGGTCGTAATAAGAGCGCTGACCTTGCACTGCTCTCGCAACGCTATGCAGATACTGGACAGGATATCCGGTTTTCTTTTGAAGGTGATGTTTATCGGGTCTTTCTGCCTTTGATTGGTGCATTTCAGAGCGAAAACGTGCTTTTGGCCTCTGGCCTTTGCATTGCCTCTGGCAGTGATCCCGAACGCGTCTTTTCTTGCTTGCAAGATCTCACGACTGTGCGGGGTCGTATGGAGCATGCGGCAACGCGCAAAAATGGTGCGAGCGTTTTTGTCGATTATGCTCATACGCCTGATGCAATCAAAAGCGCTATTACCTCTTTTCGTCCGCATGTGAGCGGTAGACTGGTGGCCTTGATTGGAGCAGGCGGCGATAGGGACGCAACAAAGCGGCCTTTGATGGGGCAGATCGCTGGAGAGCATGCGGATTTTGTGATCGTGAGTGATGATAACCCTCGCTCAGAAGATCCAAGTGCCATCCGTGATGCCGTGATCAGCGGTCTTAATCCTGCCTCTGCCTTTCTTAACGTTGGGGACCGCGCTGAAGCGATTTTACGTGGCATTGATATGCTTGAGCCGGGGGATGGCTTTTTGATCATGGGAAAAGGTCATGAAAGCGGCCAAATTGTGGGAGATGATGTTTTACCTTTTGATGATGTCGAACAGGCAAGTGTGGCCGTTGCGGCCTTGGATGGAGTGTTGTGATGCCATTATGGACCCGTGATGAGGCCGTGCACGCGACACAAGGAACATCGTCTCAGGAGTGGAGTGCCTCTGGTATTTCGATTGATACACGCACGCTTGAACCCGGTGATCTTTTTGTTGCGCTCAGCGATCAACGAGACGGCCATGATTTTGTGAAAAATGCCTTTGCACGGGGGGCAGCGGCGGCTTTGGTCAGCCATGTGCCCGACGGGCTTGAGGCTGATGCGCCGCTTCTCCTTGTAAAAGATGTGCAAAAGGCGCTTGAAAATTTGGGCCAAGCGGCACGCGCGAGGAGCCAGGCAAAAATCATTGCAATCACTGGGTCGGTTGGCAAAACCTCCACGAAGGAAATGCTGCGCGTGATGCTCTCAGAGCAGGGCACGACCCATGCGTCGGTTGCAAGTTACAATAATCATTGGGGGGTACCTCTGACCTTGGCCCGGATGCCGTCAGACACCGAATTTGGAATTTTTGAGATTGGGATGAACCACCCTGGCGAAATTGCGCCGCTCGCACGCCAAGTCGCACCCCATGTGGCTCTCGTAACAACTGTTTCAGCTGCGCATCTTGAAGCCTTTGAAAACATCGAAGGCATCGCCCAAGAAAAAGCCTCTATAATGGAGGGGTTGGTATCGGGGGGAAAGGTCGTCCTAAACGCCGATCTCATGACCAGTGATGTTTTGCAAAGGACCGCAGAGAATTTGGGCCACTCCCCGCTTTGGTTTGGCAAAACTGCGACAGACGCGCGATTGCTTGAGGTCTCTCTCACAGAGGATATGGTTGAGGCACGGGCCTCTCTTTTGGGGGAAATGATTTCTTTTCGTCTCAATTCATTAGGCTCCCATTTTGCGATGAATGCTTTGGGGGCGTTGAGCGCGGCATCGGCTGCAGGAGCCGATACCACAAAATCGATTAATGCACTGGCAACATGGCAACCCCCAAAAGGGCGGGGGGGGCGACATCTCATTGAAGCTCCATTTGGTCGGTTTGAACTCATCGATGATGCTTATAATGCCAATCCTGCTTCGATGGAGGCGGCCTTGGATGTGTTGGCGCTCAGTCAGGCAAAACGGCGGATTGCCATTTTGGGGGATATGCGTGAATTGGGCAAAGAGGCCTCTGCGATACATGGTGACTTGGCCAACCTCAAAGCCATTGATAAAGTAGATGTTGTGCATACTGTTGGGCCGCATATGTGCGCGCTGCGTGCCCGGCTGAACGAGACACAACGGGGCATACATGCGCATAATGCTGCTGATCTTTTGCCACTGCTTGATGAGTTGTTCTGTGTAGGTGATTGTGTATTGGTCAAAGCCTCCCTTGGAACGGGGCTTGGGGTGATTGTAAATGCGATCTTGCAGCTGGGTCGCTTGCATGAGAGTTGAAACAAAAAAGGACAGGCAATGCTCTACTGGCTAACCGCGCTTTCTGATGGGGGCGATTTCTTCAATTTGTTCAGATACATCACCTTTCGTGCGGGTGGCGCCTTTTTTACGGCCCTGATCTTTGGGTTTTTCTTTGGACGACCTCTGATCAATGTGCTCAGGCGGCGTCAAGGCAAGGGACAGCCTATCCGCGATGATGGACCTGAAACACATTTTGCAAAGGCGGGCACTCCAACCATGGGCGGACTTTTGATCCTATCGGCGCTCCTCACAGCAACCCTGCTCTGGGCGCGTTTGGACAATGGCTTTGTCTGGATCGTGCTTCTGGTGACCTTTTCTTTTGGTCTCATCGGATTTGTGGATGATTTTGCGAAAGTGAGCAAGCAAAGCACAGCAGGGCTCTCAGGCCGTGTGCGTTTGCTCTTGGGCTTTTTGATTTCAGGGCTTGCGGCCTATTGTGCGGCCCTTTTACATCCCGAGGCTTTGCAATATCGCCTTGCCTTACCTGTGTTTAAAGACACTTTGATTAATCTCGGCTTCCTCTTTGTGCCCTTTGCGATGATTGTGATTGTTGGCTCTGCCAATGCCGTGAACCTGACCGATGGATTGGATGGTCTCGCTATAATGCCTGTGATGATTGCAGCAGGGGCGCTTGGTGTGATCGCCTACGCTGTGGGTCGCACGGATTTTACCGAATATTTGGATGTCCATTACGTGCCGGGCACTGGGGAAATTCTTGTCTTTTGTGCAGCTCTTTTTGGCGGTGGACTTGGTTTTTTGTGGTACAATGCCCCTCCCGCGGCGGTCTTTATGGGGGATACTGGATCGCTCGCTTTGGGAGGTGCGCTTGGAGCGGTGGCGGTTGCGACCAAACATGAAATTGTGCTTGCGATTATTGGCGGTCTCTTTGTCGTAGAGGCGCTCTCGGTCATTATTCAAGTTCTCTATTTCAAGGCAACGGGCAAACGTGTCTTCCTCATGGCGCCGATCCACCATCACTTTGAGAAAAAAGGCTGGGCTGAGCCGCAAATTGTCATCCGCTTTTGGATTATTGCGCTGATCCTTGCAATGATTGGACTTGCAACGTTGAAAGTGCGTTAATCCTTCCTGCTCGAGAATGAGGGTGCTTTACACAGAAGGCTTGGCTGCCTAGGAAGGAAAGGCAGAGCAAGAGGGGTCGTTATGATCAGAGCGCGCGGAGTGGAAGGTCAAAAAATTGCAGTGCTTGGTCTGGGGCGCACTGGCATTTCTGCCGCAAAAGCCTTGATGGCAGGGGGCGCTGTTGTGTTGGCTTGGGACGATGGAGAGCCTGCCCGTCAACGAGCCGCCCAAGAGGGCATTCCCGTCCATGATCTGACCAGCATTAGGGATTGGTCGGGCATTGCGACGCTTATCACAAGTCCTGGCATCCCCCATCTTTATCCTGCACCGCATCCCGTCGTGGAGGCTGCACTCTCTAGTGGTGTTGCACTTGATAATGACATCGGCATCTTTTTTCGCTCCTTTGCAGATGAAGGCTGGTACGAATTTGAGACCCCACCCAAGGTCATTGCCGTGACGGGATCAAATGGGAAATCTACGACAAGTGCGCTTATTCATCATATCCTCACCGAGGCAGGTCGCCCGACGCAATTGGCGGGAAATATCGGTCGTGGTGTTATGGATATTGATCCGCCTCATGACGGTGAGTTGATTGTTTTGGAGCTCTCCAGTTACCAAACAGAACTGGCCCGCGCCCTGACGCCAGATATTGCTGTGTTCACAAATCTCAGTCCAGATCACTTGGATCGCCATGGCGGATATGGGGGATATTTTGCAGCTAAGAGGCGCCTTTTCATCGAAGGTGGCCCAGATCGCGCCATCATCGGCGTGGATGAGAGAGAGGGGCAATTTCTGGCCAATCAACTCGCCGAAGGGGGAGGGGATGACCGTGTTATTCGAATTTCTTCTGGTCAAAAGCAAGGCGGAGCAGGTTGGAGCGTTGTCGCGCGCAAAGGATTTTTGGCCGAAACACGAAAGGGACGGCAAGTGGCCTCATTTGATTTGCGCGAAATGAAGGGTCTTCCTGGCGCTCATAATCATCAAAATGCGGCTGCTGCCTATGCGGCCTGTCGCACGCTAGGCCTCTCGCCGAAAGTCATCGAGGCCGCGATGATAAGCTTTGGCGGACTGGCCCATCGCTCGCAATATTTGGGCGAAATTGTGGGCATCAGCCTTGTGAATGATAGCAAAGCCACGAATGTCGCGAGCGCTCAAAAGGCACTGCAAGCGTTTAAAAACATTCGTTGGATTTGCGGTGGCTTAGAAAAAGAAGGCGGCTTGGAGGCTCTCGATAAAGCGAACGCGTCGGTGAGCAAAGCCTATGTGATTGGACGCGAGGCCGAGAGTTTTGCGATCAGTTTGAGCTGTGAACGCGAGGTCTGTGTCACCATGGAACAGGCTGTCTCGCTGGCCTTTAAAGAGGCGGAAAAAGGCGATGTTATCCTGCTCGCCCCTGCAGCGGCAAGCTTTGATCAATACGACAATTTTGAGCAGCGCGGTGAAGATTTTATAAATCACTTTAAAAGACTTGGCGCGGGCTAAATACCTTTTGAAAGACTCCTTCATGATAGGACTATTATAGCAAAAACACCCCGTCCTGTGGGCACCACCGGGCCGCGCCTGCCTGCCCTTTGGGCCCGCGCGTTCACTATATCAAGTTATTGAGATATATGCACATTGCGGCAAATTCTAAAAGGCTCCAAAATCGCACGCTCGCGCCTACTCAGGCAGCCGCAGCCCTCTTTTCTAGACGGAAGCAGCGCTATGCAGAGGTTTTTTTGATATTGGTATGGGTTGTTTTTCCCCTATGAGTTGCATGTTGTCAGATATTTGTTGAGAAATGCAGATGGACCGAAGTTACGTTTTACCCGAAATTGTAGAGCTCTATGACCTTTTAAACACAGGCCATGCAGATCACAACTTTTATGCAAAGCTTGCAGCACATAGCCAAGGTCCAGTGATGGAGTTGGGCTGTGGGACGGGCGCGGCGCTGCTCTACATTGTAAATAGAGAGAAGGCAGAGACGCGGCCTTTTGTGGGGATAGATCCAGCGCCTCAAATGCTTGCCATTGCACGAAGTAAAGCAGAGGCCGAGCGCGTCACATGGGTTGAGGGCGTCTTGAGCGATTTTGAAAGTCAGCAGCGCTTTGATCTTATCTTTATGACTGTGCACGCTTTTCAATGCTTGCTAAGCGATGAAGAAATTACCGATACGTTTCGAGCGGCTTTGCGGCTGTTATCCCCTGAGGGCATTTTTGCTTTTGAAACGCGAAATCCGCTCTGCGCACCTTGGGAGAACTGGAGAAAAGGCAGCCATACGGACGTGACCATCGTTACTCATAACGGCGAAAGCGTAAGGGTTTGGCAGGAGGTGCAAGAGATTAGGGCGGGTTTCGTCACATTTGACCAGCACCATCATTTTATCGATCTAGATCGTATTGTAAGTACCCGTTCAACGCTGCGATTTCTTAAGCTGGATGAGGTAAGGGCGCGTGCTGAGGAAGCGGGTCTAGCGCTCAAAGCGGTACATGGGGATTGGAGCGGGAAACCCTTTGAAGAGACAGATAAAGAAATCATCCTCCAGCTTGTGCCAGCATCAGCCTAAGCTGTTAAAATTACTGGTCAAATGCATAAAAAAACCGTATAAATCCAATAAGGCTCGCAAAAAAGAGCCATGAGCAGAGACAACACGGCAGGCAAACGCATGACCGACATGATTTACGGAGCGGTTCCGCGCACGAGCGGGGAGCCTATTCTTTCCAAATGGTGGAGAACGGTGGACAAGTGGGTCCTCTCATCTATCCTTTTACTGTTTGCCACGGGGATTTTGCTGGGTTTTGCGGCCTCGCCTCCCTTGGCGGAAAAAAACGGCTACGGTCCGTTTCACTACGTCGAGCGACAGATGTTTTTTGGCGGTTTGGCCTTGGTTGCTATGATTGTGACTTCGTTTATGTCTGTGCAATTGGTGCGCCGTCTCGCTGTTTTGGGCTTTGCGATTGCCTTTGTCGCAACCTCGCTCTTGCCGTGGTTTGGAACCGATTTTGGGAAAGGCGCGGTGCGTTGGTATTCGCTCGGGTTTTCCTCTGTCCAACCGTCCGAATTTTTAAAACCTGGGTTTGTGGTTGTGACTGCATGGTTGATGGCCGCCTCAGAAGAAATCAATGGACCGCCTGGAAAGCTTGTGTCGTTTTTGTTGGCAGTGACCGTTGCGTTTATACTGGTCATGCAACCTGATTTTGGACAGGCCTGTTTGATCTTATTTTGTTGGGGCGTTGTCTATTTTATCGCTGGCGCACCATTAACGATCCTTGTGGGGATGGCCGTCGCCGTCATCGGAGCGGGAAGCCTCGCCTATAATGCTTCTGAACACTTTGCGCGTCGGATTGATGGGTTTCTCTCTCCTGACGTCGATCCGCGCACGCAGTTGGGATATGCAACAAATGCCATCCAAGAGGGCGGCTTTTGGGGTGTTGGAGTTGGAGAGGGGGTTGTGAAATGGTCCTTGCCCGATGCCCATACAGATTTCATCATCGCTGTAGCTGCCGAGGAATATGGCTTTATCCTTGTCGCTTTGATTATCGCGGTTTTTGCAGGGATTGTGCTTAGTTCCATTGCGCGTCTCATGCGCGAACGCGATCCCTTTGTACGCTTGGCTGGAACGGGCCTTGTATCGATGTTTGCAATACAGGCGGTTATCAATATCGGGGTTGCTGTGCGGCTTTTGCCTGCGAAAGGTATGACATTGCCCTTTGTCAGTTATGGGGGATCGTCTTTGCTTGCAGGGGGCATTGCGGTGGGAATGATCCTTGCCTTTACCCGCAGCAGACCGCAAAAGGACGTGAGTGATATTCTAAGCGGTCGGCGCGTATGAAAAAACCACCTTTGTTGATCCTTGCGGCTGGCGGCACGGGCGGGCATATGTTCCCCGCCCAAGCGCTTGCCGAAGAGATGTTGGCCCGTGGATGGCGCGTAAAACTTGCTACTGATCCACGTGGCGCACGTTACGTGGGTGGGTTTCCAGATCAGGTAAAGATTGAAATCAATGCCTCCGCCACCTTTGCCCGGGGAGGGGTTTTATCGAAATTTTTGACCCCTTTTCTTCTGATTTTTGGGCTTTTCACCAGTATCGTAAAAATGCTGCGGGATAGGCCAGCTGTTGTGGTCGGTTTCGGCGGTTATCCCAGTATCCCAGCTCTGTGCGCCGCGTTTTTATTGCGCGTGCCTCGGATGATCCATGAGCAAAATGGTGTCTTGGGCAGGGTCAATCAAATTTTTGCAAGACGGGTTGGGCTGGTGGCCTGTGGCACTTGGCCGACCGAGCTTCCTTCGGGTGTGACAGGGACGTTCACAGGGAACCCCATTCGCAATGCAGTTAAGGCAAGGGCTCGGGCTCCATATATCACCCCAGGTGATTATCCGATGTCTGTCCTTGTGTTCGCAGGAAGCCAAGGGGCGCGTATCATGTCCGACGTCGTCCCCCCTGCACTGGCGAATTTGCCGCTCTCTGTTTTAAAAGGGCTTCGCGTCAGTCATCAGGCCCGTGATGAAGATATTGAACGTGTGGAAGCGTTTTATGCAGAGGCTGGAATTACTGCCGAAATTGCCCCATTTTTCACAGACCTTCCGCGCCGCATGAGTGAAGCGCAATTGGTTATCAGCCGCGCGGGAGCGTCTTCGGTTGCGGATATATCCGTCATTGGTCGCCCCTCGATCCTTGTCCCGCTTGCCGCCGCAATTCGGCGTGAACAGCACGCCAATGCTAGCTCTTTGGTGAACGCAGGTGCGGCGATTATGGTCGAAGAGGAGGATTTGCACGTCGAGCCCCTTAGTCAGATTGTGAATGAATTTTTCGCTCAGCCCAAGCGCGCGTTGGAGATGTCACAAAAGGCCTTGGCTTGTGGCGTTCCTGATGCAGCTGAGCGATTGGCGGATTTGGTTCAATCTTTGGACAAAGGGGGAGAGACATGAATGCTGCGACGAAATTGCCCACCGATGTGGGGCTTATCCACTTCGTTGGGATTGGCGGAATTGGCATGTCGGGCATTGCGGAAGTGCTGCTCAACTTAGGCTATACGGTTCAGGGCTCTGATCTAAAGGCGTCCAAAATCACCGAGCGTCTTCAGTCCCTGGGAGCCACGATATTTATTGGCCAAGAGGGCAAGAATTTGGCCGCCGCTGAGGTGGTTGTTATTTCGTCAGCGATCAAATCTGATAACCCCGAACTTCAGGAGGCGCGCCTTAAGGGTTTGCCCGTTGTGCGACGCGCTGAAATGTTGGCAGAATTGATGCGTCTTAAGTCAAATGTGGCAATCGCGGGCACCCACGGTAAAACCACGACCACAACAATGGTCGCAACCCTTCTTGACAAAAGTGGCATTGATCCAACCGTCATCAACGGCGGCATTATCCACGCTTATGGCTCAAATGCGCGCATGGGACAGGGTGAATGGATGGTGGTCGAGGCGGATGAAAGCGATGGGACCTTCAACCGCTTGCCTGCCACTGTCGCGGTGGTGACGAATATTGATCCCGAACATATGGAGCACTGGGGCGATTTTGACAGCCTGAGGCAGGGCTTTTTAGACTTTGTCTCCAATATTCCATTTTATGGATTGGCGGTCTGCTGCACAGATCACAGCGAAGTTCAGGCCTTGGTCGGGAAAATCTCGGATCGCCGCGTGATCACCTATGGTTTAAATGCTCAAGCGGACGTACGGGCCGTAAACTTGAAGTACAAGGGTGGAGTGGCTCATTTTGACGTTGAGCTCCAAGCAGAGGAGCGAACGATTGAAAACTGTCACTTGCCAATGACAGGCGATCACAATGTCTCCAATGCATTGGCCGCTATCGCAGTTGCACGCCATCTTGGAATGAAATCTTCGGAAATCAAGGAGGCCCTTGCCAATTTCAAGGGTGTGAATCGGCGGTTTACAAAGGTTGGCGAAGTTAATGGTGTCACAATCATTGATGATTATGGTCATCATCCTGTTGAAATTGCCGCCGTTCTGAAAGCCGCGCGTCAGGCCAGTGAGGGGCGTATCATTGCGGTCCATCAACCCCATAGATATTCGCGCCTCAGCTCGCTTTTTGATGACTTTTGCAGTTGTTTCAACGAAGCAGATGTGGTTGCGATTGCTGACGTTTTTGCCGCAGGAGAGGATCCGATCGCAGGTGCAAGCCGTGACGATTTGGTGACTGGTCTTATTCGTCACGGTCACCGCCATGCACGTGCAATTCATTCCGAAGAGGATTTAGAACGTCTGGTGCGCGAGCAATCAGAAGCGGGTGACATTGTGGTGTGTCTTGGTGCAGGCACCATCAGCGCATGGGCAAATGCCCTACCTGAGCGGTTGCGGCATTAGTGCGGGGCGCAAAGATTATTTTGACCAGCACAGGTCAAGTTCCCTTTTCCTGAGTTTCGGTAAGCACTCTGTTGAAATAGCCCATACATGCAACAGTGAGCAATATTCGGAAAATGTGATGTAAAGTCACAAGGGCGGGATGCGCCCCTAGGCTAAGAGCGATAAGCGACATTTCAATCAGACCACCTGGCATGAAGCTGATGAATAAGACATCAAAACCCACTTGGGTCACGGTCGTAAGTGTAACAATAATGATAATCGCCAGTATAAGCATAGAGCCAACGCTCAAAACTGACATCGCTATTGCTTTTATCAACATGTCGCGCGTGATGGTTGCAAAGCGGCTGCCTAAAGAGGCCCCAATTACGATTTGTGCCGTAATGAGCATCGCTTCGGTGAGATGGAGCGTAACAAGATCGCTAAGGCTTATTGTGCCAGCAATTAACAATGGGCCCGTCATTTGCCCTGCGGGTAACTTAATTTTTCGAGCAAGAGCGAGACCGGCGCCAGCGGCAATCAGAGAGGCACCTATACCGCTCATGCTCATCTCGCCCGTATCGCTTAGGCTTACACCGCCGGCGCTACCGACGGGCGCTCCGATCCAAAGCGATATCAGCGCAGGAACGGTTGCAACAACAAGGATTATGCGCATAAATTGCTGTGTGGTGACAAGCGAGACATCTGCACCGCGTGCCTCGCCCATTGTGATACTTTCGAGCAATCCGCCCGGTGCTGCACAAAAAAACGCGGTTTGCGTTTCATATCCTCCAAGGCGCCGAAAAAGGAGATAATTCGTATAAAATGCGAGAGGGACAAAGACGGTCAAACCCAAAAGGCTGAAAATTGCAATTTGGGCATGAACAAACAGTTCTGCATTTATTTTAGCGCCAATCATCACCCCAATAAGAGCAACAAACGCCATCCGCAAAAGCATAGGGAATTTGTAGTCAGAAGGTATCGCCTGTGGTTTTGCAAGGCAGAAAAAGGCCGTTGCGGCAAGCGAGCCGAGCATCCAAGGCAGAGGCGTGGACAGGAAAGTGGCAATATATCCTCCAATTGATCCCAAGAGGATCAAGATGCAGGTGGTCAAGATTATGGTAAACTTCATCTTATGCGATAAAACGTGTTGCCGTAGCTTCCGTCTATCCCAGACAAGATGAAATAGCTACCCTTGCTCGCGCCCGTGTTTGATCAAAAACTGTCGCAATCGGTCTTGATTGTGATGATCACTTTCAAGCGCAAATATGTAGGCCTGTGTTGCCAGAAAACAGGCGCTATCAACGGTGTCAGCGCGCAGAGCGCCCTGTTCATATAAATATGAAAGCCTGTGCGCATCATGGTTTTCATGTGCCAGCATGATCTGCTCATCAAGAGAGACCGTGTTAAGCACAGGCTCATGGCTCATGCGAAGTCTGTCTCCAATCTGTCACTTGCTGTGCAGCCCATTGGTGAAAGCAGTGGGTCGGTCCATCCATAACGGGGGAAAATTTGCCGCCATCAAAGGCAACGCCGTGACGCCCTTTTTGCATCCCTTCAACCACCATGATGTCTTCTTCAAAGACAAGCTTCCATTGATCTGCGTTTTTTATACGTAGGGCCTCGGGAGTATCGCTTGTGGGATAATAGAGATGAATTTTTTCGACTGTCTTTTCAGGGCTTTCTGGCACCAAGATGATTGCAAATGCGTGATCGCGGTGCGTGCCAAGGAGGACGTTGGGATAAATCGCTAAGTATTCAGCAGATGTATCCCATTTCTTGGACAAATTCGCAAAATCTGGAAAGCGCTCACCAGAGTCACTCTTTAGCTGTTGGTAAACCAAGGTCCCTTGTCCAGAATATTGCCCAGGTTTCTCGATGTTATAATGATCCTCTAAGCGCGAGTATGAATTCAAGCCTGGATGCACCCACGGCAAGTGGTAACTTTCACAGTAATTTTCAACGGCGAGTTTCCAGTTGCAATTCACATGTAATTCAAATTTGCTCTCGGCTCCGCCGTGATAGAGCGGTGCCTCAAACTCTTTCCAGCGTTCCATAGCGGACGCCATCGCCGTTTCGAAGGGCGCTGCATTTTCGTTTACATTGATCCACACAATGTCGCGCCAGACATGGCTTCGAATTTCAATCAAACCTAGGTCTTCGCGTGCGATGTCTTTATGACGATTGTGACCAGGTCCCCCAACGTGCGGGGTGCTCACCAGCTTGCCCTCCGTGCTGTAGCACCAACTGTGATAGGGGCATCTGATAGCGCCTTCGATTTTGCGTGCCTCGGTGACAAGGATCATTCCGCGATGGCGGCAGGTGTTTTGAAAGACGCGCACCTCACCCGTCTTATCGCGCAATAATAACAGGGGGAGACCTAAAAAGGTAATAGGCTGTGCATCACCCGCTTCCGGTACATCCTGCGCGGTTGCTAGGCCCGTCCATTGGTTGAACAAAAGCGCCTGCTTTTCCTCATCAAAGGTATTTGGGTCAATATAATGAGCATTTGGTAAGCCCTTTGCCGTTTCGATGGGCTTATGTACTTCATACAAAACTGTCGTAGACATCGTGAGAAACCGTTCCTTGAGCATCTTTGAAGGGCATAAGAGGAAGCTCAACGGCACAACCGACTTTTTGCGACTTAGCTAGCAGTCCAGCGACATATTTAGGAAAATGGCTGATGCAAACGTAAAAGACGACGGTGGTAGGGGTGTAGGTCTTGCTCTTCGCATAATCCGCTTGTGCGTGCTGCGGTCAAAATCTCGGCGGTCTTTTTGCCAAGGTGCTCCATCACAACGCGTGTGGTGCGTGTTGATACAGGGCTCTCAATGGCGCCCCTTGCAGAATAGCCAAGCCAAAAATTGCTCTCAAAACTGGGAACAGGTGTGAGAAAGTTAAATGTGCTGGTGAGCGAATTTCGGCGCGAAGATAAGCCCGCGATCCCCCCTCCTGCGCATAAAAAAAGCCTTTGTACTCACGGGTCAATCTGCAGGGCCCAAGACCTTGTTGTCGCATTGCATTTCGAGCTTCATACCCCTTCATAAAGGTATGTTCATCTTTTCGATATATAGACACAATGCCTGTGATAAATTGGTCTTGATCACTGAAACTGTGACGCGTGAAACGATATAAGCCACTTGGAAAGTAATCTTCGGGCAAATATCCCGTGCCACTGAAAAATTCGCGCATTTCATCATGAACAAAAAAAATCAGCTCCGTTTTGAGAAAGTGCAGAAAGAGGGGTCAGCAATATGAGTGCATCAACGTTAAAGTAGCTACAAATTTTATGAAGTATATCTGGCCTGGGGAAACTTTCTCCTGCGAGATAGCGGTTGAATTGTGTCCTATTGATATTTAAATCGCGCGATAGTTGAGAAATGGAGGCGCATTTACTGGTGAGTGTTTTAAGGTTTTTGCTAAACATTTGTCTTAGTTCAGCAGGTGATTGCAAAGAATCAGGTTGTTTTGTATTCATAATTCGCCCAAAAACCTATACGTGTGAGGCATGTTGCATTTCGAATGTTGGTGGAAACTATTTACTTAAAAATTCGATTTTGATGCTAAATGGCGTCAAACCCGATACAATCGCCTTGCAAGCTATCGTTGTTCATGCACAAAATGCAAGAAATTGTTTATAAAATATCGATTGCGGATAGAGAAATCTGATAGATACTTAAATGGAGATTAAGGGGGATACTGAGATGTTCGGTGTAGTTCTCTGGTGTGACGGAAATAATGAAAGCGCAGTGATTTGGTGCGAAGACCATGCCCAGCTCGCATTTTATAAGAAATCTGGGCAGGAAGATGTCACAGATCAGTTCGGGTTGCAGGTTGGTGATTTGGTTAAATTTGATGTCATGCAGCTCGGTGAGCTTCGAATGGCGTCAAATATTGCTTTGATGAGTGTAACGG
>WTIQ01000466.1 GCA_011525185.1 Paracoccaceae bacterium
ACCCAATACCAAGCATATCTGGGAGCATAAAAGTGTCTCAGATAGCGTTTACAAGAAGCTACAGAAGGCTGTGAAGGATCACGGCGAGAAGGGCGCGATTGAGAAATGGAACGGAACGTATTACGGCCAGATACAGGTCTATATGAAACTGTTTGATTGCACTCGCGCGTACCACACTGTCACCACATCTGGCGGGCGGGAACACATGAGTGTGCGCACCGAATACAACGCCAAGTTTGCAAATCATTTGATGGAGCGTGCGGCCAACATCATTGGCTCAGATGCGCCTCCACCACGCATCAGCAATGATCGCACTTTCTTCAAGTGCAAGTGGTGCAACTACACCGATATATGCCACGGCGAGGAAGCGCCGGAGGTAACGTGCAGAAGCTGCGTCTATAGCTACGCCAGTGAGCGTGGCACATGGGCCTGCGAGAAGTTTGCGCGCGTGCTGGATAGAGCGGATCAGGAGGCCGCATGTAATGTCTATACGCCCATACCCAAACCAGAATAAAGCTGTCGATCTGATACTGGATTACCTGTACGGATTCGATGGCAATCCAGTATTGGAAGCGCCTACGGGCGCAGGCAAGTCTGTAATACAAGCGGAGCTAACCCGCAGGATACTAAACACATGGCCCGACAAGGTGGTGCTGTGCCTCACGCATGTGCAGGAGCTAATACAACAAAACTTTGACGCCATGCTCGCTGTCGGCGCGCCTATGGAGCCGCAGATTTATTCTGCTGGTCTGAAGCAGAAGAATGTGGGCCAGCTAACAATGGCCAGCATTCAGTCCATCTACCGCAACTTAGACAAGCTGCCATATCCAGACATCATCATTGTCGATGAGGCGCACATGATCCCGCCAAAAGGCGAGGGGATGTATCGGACGTTGTTGCAGACATTTCCAGACGCGCGGATGGTAGGGCTTACCGCCACGCCATATCGACTGAAAGGCGGGTTGCTAACCAATGGCGATATGTTTGATCACATTATTGAAGCCAAGCTAACCAACATGACGATGGCTGAGTTGATACACGAGGGCAAGCTGTCGCCGCTGGTGAGTAAGGTAACCCATGCAAACCTGGATCTATCAGATTTGGTTAAGCACTCAAGCAGCGACTACACGGAAAAGTCCCTGTCTGAAATGGTGGAGAAAAATTTAGAGCAGACATTGGCGGCTGTAAACGATATGGCCGCGCACATGGCTGATCGCAACAAGGTGCTGGTGTTTGCTACCAATGTTGCGCACGCCAACTTCATTGCAAATGAGCTAGGCGATGGCGCGCGGGTAGTTGATGGCAGAACCGCAAGCAAGGATCGCTCTGAAATACTGGCGCAATACAAGGCCGGAGACTTTAAGTACCTAGTTAATGTCGGCTGTTTTACCACCGGATTTGACCAAAAAGACATCGACGGGCTGGTTTTTATGCGTCCTACGGCGTCTTCTGGGCTCTACGTGCAGATGTGTGGGCGTGGAATGCGCGTACACGCGCGTAAAACGGACTGTTTAGTGCTGGATTACGTGGGAAACATCGAAACTCACGGGCCTGTGACGCACGTTGAGCCGCCCCCGCCACCCCGTGAGGGCAGTGGAGATCGGGCTAACTCGCCAAGCGTCAAAGAGTGTCCGGAATGCATGTCGCTGTTGTATTTGGCGGCGACTGTTTGTGATGAGTGCGGCTACCAGTTTCCGAAAAAGTACAAGGTGCAGTCCAGAACCTCCGGCGCTGACATCATGGCCAAGGTGGACATTCGCGAGCATAAGGTCACCGGATACAAGGCGCTTATACATCGAAAAAAAGATGCGCCGGACATGATCAAGATCACTTGGAAGTCCGGCGTTTTGCCGATCTGTGACCAATACCTCTGCATCAATCATAAAGGCTACGCCCGCCAGAAAGCCGTGGAGTGGTTTATACGCTGGACGGGGCGCTTACCTACCGGCGACATATTTATTGATCTGGAGACTATTAAAACCATGCCAGAGCCACCTGTGCTGTTAAAGGTGGATCACGGCGGCAAGTACCCAGAAATCAGGAGTTGGATATGAGCATACCGCGCGAACATTGCACCATGTGCGGCAAAGAAATGAAGCCCGTGTTTAACGGCAGCGAAGGCATGAAGCTGAAAGGCTGGGTTTGCTACGACGGCCACATGTTTTGGAGGGAGGCAATTTATCGTGAGCGACAATATGAATGGTCACCGGAATGGGATCAGCCCGCATCACAGAGAAATTCTGTCAGCAATTGAAGCAGCGCAGAACATGGCTGACACTACCAACAGGCCGCACATCGTTACTTATGATCTCCAGGTCAAGTCAGCGATTCATGCCAAGCACACCCATTGGGTAGAGATGGTGCATCCATGTCGCAAGCACAAAATATAACTCCCCGCCCCGTGGCCCAAGCGTCGGGCCTTACTCCACCCGATGCACTGGGCGGGGAGTTTTTTACTGTTCTGGATACGTTCTCCGGTATTGGCGGATTTTCACTGGGTCTGGAGCGTACAGGAAGATTTAAAACCGTGGCGTTTTGTGAGATGGACGCCTACTGTCAAGAAGTGCTGAAACAGCATTGGGAAGGGATACCAATCTATGACTACATCGAAGACGTTACAGCAGGAAGACTTCTTCAAGATGGAATTGGAAGAGTCGATGTCATCACCGGAGGCTTCCCGTGCCAAGATGTCAGTACGGCAGGGAGTATGTGGTTCACCCCAGAGGGAACAAATGCCCCCCGATCCGGACTCTGGGGCGAACTTGCCCGTCTTATTGGCGAAGTTAGACCCCGATACGCAATCATGGAAAACGTCCCAAATCTCATTGCTGGAGATGGTGGAAGATGGTTTGGGCGAATACTCAGTGATCTGGCCGAAATCGGGTTCGATGCGGAATGGCATTGCATACCAGCTTCCGGCATTGGCGCTCCCCATCGCCGCGAGCGAGTCTGGATTATTGCCTACCCCAGCGAGCAGGGACTACAAGGGAGCAGTGAAGCCGGAAACGATAGCAGCCAAGGGCAGGAACGCGGCTACCAACTCTTTACCGGATGCAGTGGAGTACCGTGGCGAGCGTGGGAGGCTGAACCCAGCGTGGGTAGAGTGGTTGTTGGGTTACCCCGTAGGGTGGACAGAATTAAAGCACTCGGTAACTCGATTGTCCCGCAAATCGCGGAAGAGTTAGGCAGGGCTATTATCAGTATCGACGAAACAAAACATCAAATGCAGACTCAAGAATAGTCTTCTCTTCTTCATCTTCTTCACGCGGATCGGTTACCTGACTGCCATCAGGGATGTAATTCTCTTCCTCGCCAAAATACTGCTGGGCCACTCTGCGCCCTCTACCTACAGGGCTGGCGGTTTCGTTAAAGACAGCATCAAAGTAGTCGCGGGTGTTGTATGCGCCTCTGCCGTATCTGGTTTTTCCAGTAAAGGCAATTGGGGTCGCTTCTGCCACAAATCTTTGAAAGCCACCAAACATCGGATTCATTTCTGATCTAGTGTCAATCAGTTTTGCTTCTTCTGCGGCGCGCCTAGCGTTCTCAGCATCAGAGTAACGCCTGTTTGCGCCAGCTATATCATCGCTGATGCTGTTTATTTCATCACGCAAAGTGTCGGCTACTGCACGCCTGCCCTCTGCGACAGGGACATCAGCAGTGCTTGGCTCTGTCTGGAACGGAATGTTTTTCTCCCACTCTTGACGCATTTTTCTTGCAGATGAAATAGTAAGGACATCGCTATCCAATTCTTCAAGCATGTCAATGGCTTGATCAATCTGCTTGAGCACTGAATTAGCCGCATCATCTGGGCCAAGGCTATCAAATACCTCTTGCCGCTTGATTCTTAAAGATTCAAGCAGATCGGAAATGGGGATGTCTCTGCCAGCCCTTTCCGCCGCTTCTATTGCCACATTAAGCTCGTTAGCCGCAACTTTCTTATCAAACTTTGCCCTGTTTGTCCCTGCTGTTGTTGGCGTATAACCCCTATCAAGAAGATTGGCAGTAAATTCATTTGATTTATCAATATTGCCTTTAATATCTGCGGGCTGCACAGGATAAAGAATCTGACCAAACTCTTCTCCAGGTTTTGTGTACGGATTGACAGCCGTGTGAAGCGGTCTTCCGATTGCATTCAACGTCAGCGCGTATGGGTCAAGAGCCTCCATTAGCGTGCCAGCATCTTCAAGCAATCCGCCCGCCTCTCTCCCAACCTTAGCAAGACCGTTAGCGCCAGTGCCAGCCGCCCTAGTTAATCCTCTGCCAGCGGCAATTGGCCCCATGCCTAAAGTGCCAACGTCTGCGGCAACGCCAAACGGATCGTTGTAGGCAGTTTCTTTAAGCGCATCTACGCTTCCATAGCGAGCGCCAAGGTAGTCACCAGCAGCGTCTAAAGCCCCATCCCAGATGTATGAGTTGCCGCCATCTGTGATCTCGTTACCTACAAATCTGTTCTCGTTAAACAGGCCGTCCACATTTGACCGCCACCCACGACCGACATCTCTTTTGAAGTCGCTATCCATCACCATCATCTTGAAAGGCATATTTACCAAGTCTTTGACAAAGCTAGCGCCTGACTTGCCAACGTTATCACCAAAAGTACCTTCCTCAAAAATGGTGTAAATGTCAGAGCAAGGCTTGCGTGCTTGCT
>WTIQ01000172.1 GCA_011525185.1 Paracoccaceae bacterium
AGCCCATAGGTGCTGCCCACCTCATCGGCATTACCGCTCATCAAGCTTTCAAACGGAGCCGACGATAAAGCGCCAGCGCGACCTTTGCGCGAATAGGGATTCATCGAATCAAACGTGCCAAAGCCCCATGTGGAAATCTCGCCCCCTTTGGGCGCATCAGGGTTTACATAATCAAGATGTTTAAAATCCGCATCATATTTCATGCCGCCAAAATACGAATAGCCATGCGATTTTGTGACCGTTTCCGAGGCGAAGGCCAACCCCGAGCAAAGGGAGAACACCAATGCAAGCGAAACCATTACTGCCTGCATACGGTACCGTTGAATATGGCCAGCGTTAGTGGCGACTTGGAGGATGCGGTTTCTTTTCATCACGTTACATTCCCTATCATTTCCGCTTTTTCCTGAAAGTAGGACAAAAATACTCGAAAACCATGCTTTCACCGTTATCAGATGATTTCAACGAAAAAAGCCCCGCATCTGCTGATACGAGGCCATCAAATTTTTGTGCACCTTAGGTTATTCCACCGACTGCAAATATGCGATCAAATTTGCACGATCTTCTGGCTTTTTGAGGCCCGCAAACCCCATTTTCGTTCCAGGTGCGTAGGATTTCGGATTTTCAAGGAACCCATTAAGCGCGTCGATTGTCCACACGTCTGCGACAGCGATCAAAGCGCCCGAGTAGCCATATCCATCAACCGCAGCGACATCACGATCTACGATTTGATAAAGATGTGGCCCAGTACCCTTTGCTCCATCTTCAAGCTTGTGACACGCCTTACATTTGCCAAAGACTTTCGCCCCTTTGCCCATATCCGCAGAGGCCAAAAGCGCAGAAAAGTCGTCACCTTCATCCTCTTCTTCAACTTCGTCGATGTCTTCTTCGATGTAAATCGCATACCCTGGGGCGTGCTCTTCGCCATGAGCACCGTGACCGCTGGCGTGATAAATTTCTTCTGCCGCCCAACTTCCCAGCAAGAATATCAGCAGAGACCCACAAAAACCGCCCAAGATTTTCGTAAGTGTCATAGTGTCAAGCATTGCCTGCGCTCCGTCTAGATTCAGTCCCTTGCTTTCTATGCGTTTTGCGTTGAAATATGCAAGGCGTTCAAGCCGCGACGAAACGACCAATTCTTTAAAAAAGACAGACAAATGACACAAAAAATCGCATTCCAAGGGGCACATGGGGCTTACTCGGAAGAAGCCTGCAAAAGCGCACGCCCTAATATGGCAACGATGGCGTGCAACAATTTTGAAGATATGCTCGCCGCTGTGCGCGATAATCATGCAGAATTAGCAATGGTACCCATTGAAAATTCGACCTACGGCCGTGTCGCCGATATCCACAGACTTTTGCCAGAGTCAGGGCTCTATATCGTCGACGAAGCCTACACACGGGTTAGAATTAGTTTGATGGTCAACGCAGGGGTTCACTTGAGCGAGATAAAATATGCCAAGGCACATACGGTACTCTTGCCACAAGCTCGGAAATTCCTGCGAGATCATAATATTACACCTATCAACGCTGTCGACAGCGCAGGCGCCGCCGCAGAATTGGCTGCCAAGCCTGATCACGAAACCTGCGTTCTGGCCAGTGCCTTGGCCGCAGAAACCTATGGTTTGGAAATTCTCTCCCGCGATATTGAAGACCATGATCATAACACAACACGGTTTGTGATTATGTCCAAAAAACCAAATTTTGAGCGTCGCGGAGATGGTAAAATGAAGACCTCTTTCATTTTCCAAGTCAGGAATATTCCAGCTGCCCTTTATAAGGCCATGGGGGGCTTCGCAACAAACGGCGTAAACATGATCAAACTGGAAAGTTATATGATCGGTGGCTCATTTTCAGCGACACAATTTTATGCTGACGTAGAAGGCCACCCCGAGGATGAGGGCGTTAAAAATGCTTTAGACGAACTCGCATATTTTTCGTCAAGAATTAAAGTGCTTGGCGTCTACCCTTCGGCGCAAACCTAACGATCACCCACCCTTATTCCGCGCCCGTCAAATTCTTGCCAATTCTATGAAGCCGATTTTTGTAGCGTTTGTTAAACTTCGAACGCGTTAGCTTCATCGACTGCACCAAAAGACGCGCCGCCAAGGTCTTTGGCTCAAGGACCGACGTAGCACTTAGTCGTGTTTTTGAGGTGGAGAGAGACACAAGTTCAAGCTGAACAGATATGTTTAATGATGAATTAATCACAAAAAACTCAAGAGTAGAGCCATGATCGAAGTCAATAAGCTCGATCAGTGCCGAGCGATTTCTGCCGCGGTAATCAAAACTACATTGACACTTCAAACCAGATTGAAACACGATTGAACCTTGTCTCGTCACATTCACACCGCGGCGGATGGCTTGCCGTTCAAACTGTTCGAAATCTGACAAGCGGTCAAATAAATCCACCTGAGACATATCTAAGTCTTCAAAAGCAAAAAATTCATTGTCTCATTTCCAAATTTCCACCACCATCGTTATGTACATCTCAGTCAAGCTGATCCGCAAGCCAATGTTTGAGCAAAAACTGCGCAATTGACCCAAAACGTGCAGGTTTTATGGCTGCCTCTTTATTATCAAAGGCGTGAGCCACCTCGGATTTCGACATCCAAACCGCATCCTCAATTTCATTTTCATCCAGAATAATCTTTTTGGTAAGGGCTTCGCCACGACAGCCAAACATTAGGGAATGCGGAAAAGACCAAGGTTGGGACGCTAAATAAGACACTGCGCCAACTTCAATCCCAGCCTCTTCAAGAACCTCTCTGCGCACTGCGGCCTCTAAGGTTTCACCAGGCTCAATAAAGCCCGCAAGCAAAGAATACATGCGTTCTGGCCATTGTGGTGAACGCCCAAGCAGCACCTCATCCCCATGAGTAATCAACATAATCACAACCGGATCTGTTCTAGGAAAGTGCTTGGCACCACACCCATCACAATCTCTCTGCCAGCCAGACAGCGTCATTGCCAAGATAGCACCACAACGCGAACAGTATTTTGCGCTATTGTGCCAATGGATTAATGCCTTTGCTGTCGCGGCAAGCTCTGCATCACGCGGCGATAAAACGCCCATAATTTCCCGCAATTCACAAAAGCGCGCAGGAGAAAAGGCAGGATGATCCTGCACGGATTGATCAAAAAAAACTGCAGGATCGGGCTTTTTATAATCCTTGGGTTGCCAATGAGAAATATCAGCCGCAAAGAGAGGATCATCCCCGTCTATGCCAAGAAAAATCCATCTTCCCTTCTCAAGAGCCGCTTCCGAAAACAAAACTCGTGAAACGGATTGCGATGCAGATACATCGGCAAGAATTTTGCCACGCCACAGAACAATCGTGCGGCTTTGCTCATGAGGTGTAGCGCGCGCTGTCCCCCGCAGCGCGGCAGCTCGGTCCAATCCCGATCCGCCAAATGTCACCGTTTCTGCAAGTTTCATATATAGGCTCTCCTGCACGTGCTGGGGTTTGATGACACGACGGATCAAGATGAGCAATGTCTTGAATTCAAGGTATTGAGGTTTTTTTGCAAAAGTCGTAGGAGACACTTGAGAGGTTGGCGCGGGCAGGCGCCTCGCCAACCCGGTCAGATCCGGAAGGAAGCAGCCGTAACGAGCCCCGCTTGGGTCGTTGTCCAGCCTCTCACTGTTTGTTCTCCCACTATAATGCGTGTCATAGAGCCACAACAATCGCGGAAAGAGGTCCGCAGCTTTAACAATGCCACTACCAGCCTGTGGCCCAAGCCAACTGTGCATCTGTCTCAACAGCACAAGCGCGAATAGCCCGCAGTCTAGAGAGTGCATGTTCCGCCTGTTCGCCTGCATCACACATCGCGCGCAGCATAAACATGCCCGATCTGCCACAGCCCCCATAGCAATGAAAGAGAACTCTTTCACCGCTTTTGAGTAGACCCAAACTTTGTTGGATCAAAGGACGCCAAGTCTCATTGCCAGATGTCACATCATCAGCTTCGGGGGTTGCGAAATCCTTGATTGGATAGGCCCTCCAGTCAATGCGCTGCGATGTTAAAGCTGTTTGCAGACGGCGCGATCCGACTGGGCCAAACTCATGTTCCTCCACCAAAGACACCACAAGCGAAGGTGACCAATTCACAATATATTCGAGATCCTCAGCAAAGGGTGAAAACCGCCCAGGTAAAGGGCAAAGCCCAATCTCGCCATGAAAGACGGGAAGCGGGAAAATAGAAAACACGGGCCACCTCATATAATCGCGTTCACAATGACAGCTTTGTGCACTATATTGAAGGCCTGACAAGCGTCACTTGCATCTCTTTTGGCTTAATGAGGACATATGAACGAGCAAACTGAACAAACATATCAGGTCTTGGCCCGTAAATACCGTCCCGAAACCTTTGCCGATTTGGTCGGGCAGGATGCGATGGTGCAAACGTTAAAAAACGCCTTTGAAGCGGACCGCATTGCCCAAGCCTTTGTTATGACTGGTATTCGCGGAACTGGGAAGACCACGACGGCACGCATTATTGCAAAAGGCATGAACTGTATTGGCACGGATGGGACAAGCGGACCAACAACCGATCCATGCGGTGTCTGTGAACATTGCCGCGCCATTATGGAGGGGCGGCAT
>WTIQ01000058.1 GCA_011525185.1 Paracoccaceae bacterium
GACGATATATATAACCCATCCCCAAAAACCGCCAGACAATGGCAGATGGTTCTCCACAATGGAACGCTTGAAGAGGGTATTCGAATTAATAGAAATCTTGGCCTTGTAGCTCAAGGGCAACTCCAAGATCACAACGATATCCTACCGATTGATTTAAACCAGAAAACACTACCAAGTTGGCTCTCGGAAATGATCGTCCCTAGTGAAATCATGACCGTTGCGCAAAAGCTCAGTCAGTATACTCATGGGCTGTGCCAGAGTGATTTTGCGGACAACAAATCAGATCAGATGGCCATACGGCTGTTGCTCTTGCATCATTGGCGCAAGCTGGCCCTTCGCGAATCCACTTGGGCCCATATTGCTCTCTTTCCGGACGGCCCACTTGCCCACTGTCAGCGTATGATCCCAAAGCTCTTGAAAGATCTGCCCAGACCACATCCAGCGCATTTTTTGCCAAATTAGAGCACGCTTTGTGAAAGTAGGCACCTATTTGAGGACACCAACATAGGGCACGTCAATACGTTAAAGCGTGATCAGAAAAGACGATAATTTAATTGGCACAAGCTCTTACAAACCAACGACCCAAGTTTATCGCGCAGATATACCAACAATCAAAAGACTTCTTTAAGCCGAATTATGGATAACGCTGGGCGACCGCATTGTTTTCAAACACAATTCAGATTTCGTATCATGTGTCGGCCCGGGTGGGCACGCATGTGCCCGCCTTGGGGCGGGCGGACACATGCTGAAATGCTCTGCATTTCAGCGGTATAAGGGACTTCTACTATGTCCTTATCCATAATTCGGATTGTTTAAATACATTTTGCGTATCAGGCCCTTGTTTTTTGAAAGTCCTACCTGATTTCAGACGATCTCTTTCATCTATTGCAATATTCTCATGTTATCTTGTTTAGATGAGATGAACGCGATAGGCTTTATAGGGCTTTGTAATATTACACTCCTTTCTATGAGGTGCACGCATGAGCAGGCGTATAACCCGTCGTAAAACTCAGTCGACCCAGTCTTTTACACGGCCTGAACGTCGCATCAAAAACGCTCAGTGGTCCCCAGTTTCCGCTCAAGATGTGAATAAGGTAGCAGAGGCGGCCTTCGATATTCTAACGACGCTGGGCGTGGCGAATGCCCCTCAGGAGATGATCGATATCGTCCTCTCGGCTGGGGGCCATCTAAGGGCTGGGCGTTTGTGCTATCCTCCAGACCTTTTGCGCGATGCGATCAATAGATCACCGCGGCAAGTCTTATTGGCAGGGCAAAGCCCTCAGTATGACATGACCGTGGGAGGTCATCACAGCTATATCGGAACAGGCGGTGCAGCTCCCAATGTGCGAGATATAAACACAGGCGCGATCCGCGCTTCGGCATTAAAAGATCTCTACGATGCGGCGCGCCTTGCAGATCGTCTCAGCTATGTTGATTTTTTTGCACGATCCCTCGTCGCGGGGGACATTGAAAATGCCCGCGACTTTGATCTCGCAACAGCCGCAGCTTGTCTCTTGGGCACAGCAAAACATGTCATAGTTCAGGCTTCAGACCCTTCCCATGTGAACGAAATTGCAAATCTTTGCTATCAGATCGCAGGTTCAAAAGAAGCGTTTGAAGCGCGACCATTTCTTTCGTTGCACATCAACCACATTGTGCCGCCGCTTCGCTGTCACGCCGAAAGTATCTTGGTTATTATCGAGGCCGTCAAATACAGCATTCCAGTGCATTGTAATGTATTTGGGCAATTGGGAGCCTCTAGTCCTGTGACCTTGGCAGGATCGGTGGCCCAAACCGTCGCCGAGACCTTAGTTGGACTTGCCCTGGTGCACGCACTTGATCCCAACGCTGCACGGATCGCTGGCCCCAGAGCCATGATCACAGACCTCCGTAGTGGCGGCATGGCAGGTGGCTCTGGTGAGCAGGCTCTTGCAACGGCCCTTATTGCACAGGTTTTTCGGCACTGGGATATTCCATGTTCCGTGATCGCAGGGGCAACCGATAGCAAGCTTCCAGATTTTCAAGCGGGATATGAAAAAGCGCTCTCGGTTCACGCAGCCATTCAAGCTGGTGCTCATCTCATCACCCAAGCCATTGGTTCACAGGCGGGATTAATGGCTGTGGATTATGCTGCAATGGTGGCAGATAATGATGTCGCTGGCGTCATATCCCGCGCCAATAGCCCTATTGAGATCACGGATGACACTCTTGCTCTGGCAAGCATAGCTGAAGTTATCAAAGGTGATGGACATTTTTTAGGTCAGGCTGACACCTATTCGCGGATGCGCAGCGATTTTCTCTATCCAGAGGTGGCGGATCGCTCCTCAATCGAGACATGGGCCGAAGCCGGCTCCTTGGATATGGCCGATAGGTCACATAAACGCGCAAAACTGCTTTTAGATCAACATTGGCCCAACCATGTGCCAGACCCAATTTTTCGCGAGATTGCGACACGATTTGGCCTCACAGGACAAAAGGAACAAGAATGAAAATTGGGATCATCGGAACGGGTGCCATGGGATCAATCTATGCGGCCAGACTTGCGCGGGCAGGTCACAGCATTTTTGCAATTGATCAAAATCAAGAGCACATCTCAGCCATTAACGAAAGGGGACTGACGATAACAGGACCTGAGGGGACATTTTGTACCCGAGATGTAATTGCCACATCTGATATCTCCATGACACGCGATTGTGCGTTGATCATTATCGCGACCAAACTGGCAGGAGTCGCCCCTGTGGCACGGGCCTTATCTTCGTTGATGAACAGCAATGCGCGTGTTTTGACCATTCAAAATGGTTTGGGATCCGCCGAGGCCTTAATGCAATCTGTTCCAAGTCATCGGATATTATTGGGGGTGGCCGAAGGATTTGGGGCCTCTTTGGATCACGCTGGCCAAGTCAGCCATAAAGCGATGAAACAGATACGGCTTGGAGCCTTGGAGAAAGAGACATTTCTGGGCATGGACGATATCGCGCAGGTCTGGAGATCAGGTGGATTTGATGTAGAGATTTTTGAAAATATTGAGCAACTGATCTGGGAAAAGCTCTTATGCAATGTGACTTTATCTGGCCCATGCACAGTATTTGATGTGAATGTTGCAGACCTGCTTAAAACTGACGCGCAGTGGAAAATTGCCCTCGGCGCCATGACCGAAGCCTATCAACTGGGTCTCGCCAAGGGCATCCCATTTTCATTTGATGATCCTGTCCCGTTTGTTACGGATTTTGCCAGACGGGTGGGGACTGCAAAACCATCTATGCTACAAGATCATCAAGCACAGCGCAGATCAGAAATCCACGCCATCAACGGTGCCATTGCGCGACTAGGGCGTGAGATGGGGTATGAAACACCTTACAACACAACGCTAAGTGAAATTATCCTCGCCCATGAGGCCAAGTTTAAGGACTAAGATATGAAACTTGCCTCCTTCTTTTTTCAAAACCAAGCTCGCTATGGCGTGGTAGAGGGGCATAATGTTCAGCTCGCCTCGGAGACCATAGTAAAGACCTATCCCTGCCTTACAGATTTCTTGTCTGCGCATCACCCTGACGAGCTCAAGGCACAGTGCAAGACGCCTGTGCCGCTGGATGCCATAACCTGGCGCACCCCCATTCCCAATCCATCCAAAATCATCTGCGCAGGACTCAACTATCAAAAACCCTATCCCGTAGAGGGCGTCGCCCCGCCAGAGCCCAAGAATGTCATTTTATTCTCGCGCACAAGGGACAGCCTGATCGCTCATCAAGACACCCTTGAATATCCTAGGGGTGAGGCGTCAGAAACGTTCGACTTCGAAGGCGAAATAGCGGTGATCATTGGTAAATCTGGTCGATATATCAAAAAATCTGATGCAATGGCTCATGTTTTAGGCGTGTCTGCCATGAACGAAGGCTCGGTCAGAAGATGGATGAAACATTCCATCCATGCTGGGAAAAATTTTCATGCGTCAGGGAGTTGGGGGCCCTATATCGTCACCTTGGATGAAGCAGGCCCATTCGAAAACCTTAGGCTTGAGACCCGGGTCAACGGACAGAAAATGCAATCGGCACGCCCGACTGAAATGATTTTCGATCTCCCGTATTTGATCTCATATATTTCAACAATTAGCCCCTTGAACGTGGGTGATGTCATCGCAACTGGATCACCTGATGGAACGGGCGGGAGCCGCAGGCCTCCTGCCTTTCTGCGCCCCAATGATGTGGTCGAAATTGACATTAAAGGACTGATGACACTGCAAAATGTTGTTGGCGTATGACGCCTGAACGTAACCCACATATTGATGTGCTGGCATGGATGATGTTGATGGCTCTGGCTGCGGTCTGGGGTGGATCATTCTTTTTCGCTGAACTTGCATTGCGAGAGTTACCCCCGCTGAGCATCACATTGCATCGCGTGTTTTGGGCTGTCCCAATGCTCTATTTTATCCTGCGGTTCAAATCCCTCCCCTTGCCCAAGTCGGCAAAGGTGTGGAGTGCCTATCTCGTGATGGGAGCCCTTAACAATGCACTCCCCTTTTCCTTGATCTTTTGGGGCCAACAGGAAATTTCAGCGGGTCTGGCCTCGATTATAAACGCTATGACCGCCATGGTCGCCGCAGTGGTCGCTGGCCTGCTTCTCAAGGATGAGCCGCTGACCCGCGCAAAGTGCCTAGGGGCTTTTGTCGGTCTTATCGGGGTCGCTGTGAGTGTTGGGCCAGCATCTCTCTTGGAAATCAGTCTGGTCAATCTGGCACAAATTGCTGTTTTTGCAGCAACCTTTTCATATGCCTTCGCTGGCGTTTGGGGTAAAACGATGTTGTCAGAGCATCCCCCGCTCGTGAATGCCTTTGGGATGCTGGTGGGCAGCTCTTGCCTCATGATCCCAATTGTATTGCTGAACGATGGCGTGCCAGAGTTTGCTCTCAGGCCTCTCACAGTTTGGTCCCTTTTGGGATTATCCTTACTCTCGACCGCTTTGGCCTATTATCTCTATTTTGCAATCCTCGCCCGCGCTGGAGCTGCCAATTTACTCCTTGTGACATTACTTATCCCGCCGTTTGCCATTGGACTAGAGGCACTTTTTCTCGGCGAAAGAGTGACGCTTGGAGCATGGATTGGATTTACAATCATCGCAATTGGATTTGCGATTACCGATGGGCGGATATACCAAGCGCTGAAGGGGCAAAGAACCTCAAGCTAAGACCCCTGCATAATGCCGCTCCTATTCAAAAATGAGAACAGCAACTGCCTCTTTTGGCCGCGAACGTGCGATGTTGGAACCGTCGCGAATTTTCTACAATGTTCAATTATAGCGAAACACGTTTACCTTGATAAAGTCGTTTCGCTATAAGTGTTGGTTTTACGCATTTTCATGTTGAAAATTCTCTCAACTTTGTCTGAAAACGCGTATGATCAAAGGACTGTTTACGATATACCATTCTCGCGCTGGACAGCTCGGATATATTGAATGATGTAGCCAACGTCAGCGCGTGTCAGTCCTTCAATCTTTGGCATATTTCCGTACTGCCAATGATGGCTCTGAACACCATATGCAACAGCTCTTTGGAAAGCTTCATCTCCGTGATGGCTTGGCTAATATATTTTGTGAATAAGAGGCGGCCCAGCCGCTTCAAAACCGATCCCATTTTCGCCATGGCATGTACTGCAGTTGGCAGTGAATATCTTTTTACCTAGCTCCATTTCGGCATTTAATTGCGGCAGATTAATTTGGGCAACCCACTCTTTCTGAGGTTTAAGGTCCATGTCAGGCTCGCCAGCGAAAAAACCATAGCCAGCTGCCGCAATTAGGGCGAGCGCCCCACTCAATATTACATACTTTTTCATGTCATACCTATCATCATGTTCAGAGCAAAATCTGAACGTTATTTTGTAAAGTGTGTGCTGATTATGAGAGGTGACGCGGTGGCGGCTTAAATAGATCAAGTGTAACTGAAGCATGATTGTCTACAATGTTGGAAACAGCCAACGCATACAATTCGGGTTGGAGCAGATTCTGCGTCATACCTAAATTTGCCCCTACCTCACAGCCCATCCGATGACAGGTAAAGTCGCTCAGAGCACATGTATCACAGGCATTAAAACTTGGCTCTTCTACTAATCCAGTACTTTGCAACTCAAATCTGTGTTCCATATCCACGAAGTGCGCATCCACCAAAATTGAGGTGAAAAAAATCAGACTAAAGAACACGACGAGATGCTTCATGGTGATATGCTACATGCCTTTGGCGTCAAAAGCAGTCAAGCATTTCACGCACCTGTCACGGCTTCTTGTTGGCCAAAGAATGAGGCCGTTTTAGGGTGCTCCGGCAATTTAAGGGAAAAGGGTTCCGAGCGCACATTCCCTGTAAATTTCCCCCTCACAATCTCACCATCATATTTGTGAGGAATAGGGTTGGGCACTAATGGTGCCGCATCTTCCGCGACATAGGTCAAAATAAATAGCCTACGCGGATCATCCGTCAGATTAGAAGCCGAGCCGTGTAAAACGCAACTGTGCATCAAACAGGCATCCCCCGCTTTTCCAATGCAGGGAACTGCTCGCTCTTTGGTCTCTTCCTCCACTTCTTTTGAGACGGCACCCGTAAAGACCCCGTCGTGCCAGTGAGAATAAAGCTCCCCCTTGTGACTGCCAGGCACAACATTGAGCGGTCCATTTTCCAGCGTTACATCATCAAGAAAGATCAAGACCGTCATCATATCCATGTTGGTATGCGGATCAAAATTAAAGTCTTGATGATACTTTACGGTCGTCTTGGAGCCTGGCAATTTCAAATTGATCTTAGAGGCGTAGAGTTTGATATTTGGAGAGAAAAGCTCTGCTGTCAGATCAAGCGCGCGGTTGTCACGCGCAACGGCCAAAAAATTGTCATCTATTTCAATCGGGGATGCGACACGTCGCAACGCAGGATTATCCGCACTGTGGGTCTCTGGCTGGATATCAAATCTCGGACGGCCATCGATCGTCTGACCATAGGGCTCACACTCGGCGCGCGAGTCATCAACCCATTGATCCAATTTTGCAAGCAAAGCCTCAAGAGTATTTGGGTCAATGGCCTGTTCTAACATCACATAGCCATCTTCTTGAAAGCGCTGTTTTAATTTTGCGTTAAGCATGTCAGCCTCTAAACTTTCCTGAAATGTTACGCGTGAGCAAATCGTAAAAAAATCAGATTCGTCAATCATTTCTTGTTGTAATCTCGATGCGCGCTGGCAAAGATCGCTTAGGTGTTGAAGGGGCAATATATGGCTTGGGCAGAGTATCTTCGTAAGAAGGAAACAGAGTTTATAGAGGATTTGATCGACTTTGTCTCAATTCCTTCGATCTCTGCAATGGACGAACATTTTGAGGATGTGGTCAAGGCTGGCGAATGGGTTGTCGAGCGTTTGAAACGCGCCGGCATTGAAAATGCCCGCGTGATGGAGACGGAGACCCATCCTGTTGTCTATGCCGACTGGCTTCATGCTGGAGAGGATAAGCCCACGATCATGATTTATGGTCACTTCGATGTGCAGCCCGCAGATCCCTACGACCTCTGGGACACCCCCCCGTTTGAGCCCCAGATCAGAGATGGTAAGGTTTTCGGCCGTGGTGCATCTGATGACAAAGGCAATATGCTTGCGCCAATTCTAGCGATTGAAGCGATGTTGCAAACACGCGGCACGTTACCTGTGAACATCAAGCTATTTTATGAAGGTCAAGAAGAGATCGGCTCGCCTACACTTGCCCCGTTTATTCGCGAACATGCCAAACTCCTGAGTGCAGACATGATCTTTTCCTCCGATGGGGGGCAGTTTAGCGAAGATCAACCTCAATTGATTCAAGGTCTTAAAGGGCTGGTTGGCTGTGAACTTACGGTACAGGGACCAGATGCAGACAAACATTCTGGTAAACATGGTGGTGGGATCGCCAATCCAATCCATGCCTTATCTTTGATCATTGCTTCTATGAAAGATGATGAAGGACATATCACCATTGATGGCTTTTACGATGATGTGATTGATCTGAGTATTGAGGATCGCGCTGCCTTTGCCCGTGTGCCTTTTGATGAGGCGGCCTATATCGCCCAGCAGGGAGTCACTGATACCTTTGGTGAACCAGAATACACCACACTGGAACGTCTCTGGGGGCGTCCAACCTTGGAGCTAAACGGGATATGGGGCGGTTATCAGGGAAAAGGGACAAAAACTGTTTTACCCTCCATAGCACAGGCGAAAATCACCTGTCGCCTGGTAGCAGACCAAAACCCCGATCAAATCTTTGAGCACATAAAAGCCCACATTGAGCGCCATACCCCCAAAGGGGTGCGCGTGGATGTTGAGAAAATGGCAGCAAGCGCTCAGCCGTTTCTCTCTCCAGCTGGACATAACGCAAGCGAAATTGCGGGGCGCGTTCTCACCGAGGTCTATGGAACAGCTCCGCATTACGTGCGTATTGGAGGATCGATCCCTGTGATGTCTATGCTTCTGGACACGCTGGGCGTCCATGCCACGGTTTTTGCCTTTGGTCTGGATGATGAAAATATTCACGCGCCAAATGAGTTTTTTAGACTTTCGAGTTTTCAAAAAAGTCAAATTGCCTATTGCAAATTACTTGAGGAATTTGGGAAGTAGTGCGAGCTGAGGCGCGCAATCTGGTGTCAAAGCACGCGACATAATCAGAAAGTAACCCGGCGATGGATGCCTCATCTCACTATCAGGACAGTTTGCCCCTCTCGTCAGACGAGCTTATCGAAAGGTTAAATGACTGGGGCATCGCCTACAAACTGTTCGAACATGTTCCCCTTCGTACCGTTGAAGACGCTAAAAAAGTTCAGGATATGTTTCTGCAAGTCGACGAGGGCGGCGCTCATATCAAAAATCTGTATCTTCGAGATCGCAAAAAGAAAAACCTTTTGCTGGTGGCAGAACAAGATCAGCCAATCGATTTAAAGGCCCTGAGCAAAACCCTTGGATTAACCAATTTATCTTTTGGTTCAGCTGACCGTCTGATGGAACATCTTGGCGTAAGACCTGGCGCCGTTACCCCCTTGGCAATGATCACAGGGGTAGAAAAAAATGTCGCCTTGTTTATGGATGAAGCGCTTCGAGAAGCATCATTTATCTATGTGCATCCTCTGGTAAACGACCGTACCTTGGAGCTGCCATTTGCAGAACTTGAGAAATTCCTGCAAAAAATCGACGTTACAGTGAATTGGGTTGCACTCTAACCTAATGTCATGAAACGTTCATTGGCTTTTTCGGGTCGATAATGCGAAAAAACATATACTCAGAATTTGCACATCGAGTCTGATTAAACATAACGCGATTTCAGTGACTGAATACTATGCAAAGCAGCCAAAGAGATAATCAGATAGTCACATTGAGTAGCTGACACTCTTCATAGGTTTCTACAGAGGCCAAAGCCGCAAAAGCGGCAGCCTCCGCGGTAGAATGATCATTGAAATGACCAAGCTCTTTGTAAAGCATGCCTGAGTCGTATCGCGTACTAATAATTAAAAGATAAAGACCGTAACCCGCGGATTCTGTCGTCAATAGGATAGAAGCTGGAACTGAACTGTCCTTGGTCAGCTCGGATATTTTCGAAATGAGTGTAGGGGGAAACATCAGGCTCTCTCGCGCGGTCACATTATGCACCTCTAAATAGTGCTTTATAAGAAAAACCCAAATTTCATGTGCGTCCGCTCGCCATGCTATAGCGTGTCACGTTTAATCCGATTCATTTGACCCGCTCTAACTTATTGTATTGCCCGCATGTTCGAACCGCCAAACCGGTGCCCACTTTGGCTGAACATACTCTAATACTCGAAAAATTGGACACCTGCTTGATCTGAGCTAACTCGAGGATATGAAGGACCTAAGCGACCCAGAGATCAGTGACGTTATTCATATGGCTTTGAGTGACCATATCGCCTTTTCTGATATAAAAGAGCAATACGGTCTTTCAGAAAGTGACGTCAAAAAGCTCATGCGTAAGTCGCTTAAAAGCGGCAGCTACCGCGCTTGGCGCAAACGCGTGAGCCGATTTTCAGAGCGGCGCGCCCATTACAAATAATAGGCTTAAGATGTAGCCGCTCCACCATCCGCTGTTGAGCTCACCCCTGCGTCGCTGCTGGTTTCGATCTCTTTGGGCGTCACCTCTTGGGTCACTTCGGCATCCGCTATAACAGGTGCAGTACTGGCGGTTTTATCCTCTTTTTCATCCTCAAACGTCTCACCCGCTCCCACGATCAAAGGCAACATTTCCAAACCCGTTGAAGAAGCATATCCAGCAACTGGTGGTGATTTCCACGCCAAGGTATCAAAGGCTTCACAATTTGCGCAGACGGGTCTCCACTCGCTATGGGCAGTTTGACACTTCTCGCATATCCATTGAGGGCCGCGTTTCGCGCCAAGCGCCTTGGTGAGCCACGCGCGCACGGCATCATCCGAGCCGCCCTCACCGCGCTCTGCAGCTGCCATGATGGTGAGAACACGGGCGTCTGGATCATCCTCCAACATATCCTCGATCTCTTTACGCGCTTTCCCAAACTCTTCGGCGGCCAGAAACAATTCCGCCATCGCCAATTTTGTTTCCCTATGTTCGGGTGCAAGTTTGCGCAGCTGTGCAAATCGTTTAAGCCGTTGCTCTGGTGTTTCCTGAGGCACAATTTCCGCATAGGCCGTTGCTAAATCTGGATGAGGCTGAGTCTTCCAAGCCGCCTGAACCACGCGCGTGGCATAACGAGGCTTGCCCGCCTCAATGTAACTACGCGCTGCCATTGTCGCCGCTGGCACAAGATCGGGGGAAAGGCGATTGGCCTCAATCGCTTTTTCACGCGCTTCGATTGACAATTCTTCACCAATAACGCCCTTGGCCTGAGACAGGGCAAGAACGGCATCTCGGCGTTTATGCACATCGCGCGGTAGAAAGCCATGCTTTAGTTTAGAGCGCAGCGTTTGACGCGCACCGCTCCAGTCTTCGCTCTTGGCCTGCAATTGCAAAAGCGTATCCTGAATTTCCTCATGCTTTGGCTTAATGGAAAAGGCTTTCTCCGCCAGTTTCAGCGCCACTTCTGTATTCCCGTCTTCCAGCTTTTGCTTCAAAAGGCCTCGCACGCCGACAAATTTGGCCTCAGGAATCAAGACGAGAGATTTGTAAATCTCTTCGGCCTTTGCGCGATCGCCTGACAGTTCTGCCGCTTGGGCCGCCAGAATATTCGTCAAAGATGGGTTATCCAAAAATTTAGCCGCTTTGTTGGCCTTATCCATCGCCACACGGCCCTCTCCGGATGCAAGCGCCAACATGCCATCGGCAAGGGCTTTGTATCCCTTCTTTTCACGGTTTTTAGAAAAGAACCGAGACAGGGCTGTATCGTCACCGTTGATAAACCGCAAAAGCGAAAAAGTGAACGAAAGCAGCTTGAGCACAATCCAAATCAGGACCGTCAGCGCAACAAGGAACAAGACCGCCTGTAATGGCGAAAGTGTATATTCTGTGCCCGAAATCGTGGCCTGCACCTCGCCCAGAAAAATATCCTTTGCGTCGAGTAAATAGGCAAGACCGCTCGCAAGTAACACAACGATCAAGATCAGTAAGAGAATTTTAGCCAGTGAATATAACATGTTCTATTCCTATTGTCCTAAATTCATCTTGAGCACTTGGGCCTCAGCTATAGCTGTTTGCCGCGCTCGAGCGCTGTCGATCCAACCTTCAAAGCTTTCAGCGATCTCAGATGGCAATGTTTGTAATTCTTGCAGAGCTTGATCCAGATCGCCATTGCGCACAGCATGTTCTGCACGCGACAAAATGGCATCTGTGTCATCCCCTTCTTTTGGAGTGACCGAGCGCGCCTGAACTTGCGATTTCAAAAAACCCAGTAAACTTTGTGTGCTGCCATCAAAGGTCTCCTCAGAACGATCCGCTGCAAGAGCACGCCTTGCACGTTCGGGGAAGTCGTCCAGCAGCTGATCAAGGGTTACCACCCCAGATGAAAACGCCGCTAAACCACTTGGGATCTCTATTCCTGTCAGGCTTGCGAATTCCTCCAAAGCAGCGCTGAAATTACCACCAGTGGCGAGAGCTGCGGTGATATCGGACATGAGGGCTTTGGCCTGCGTTTTTTGTGCAATCTCGGCGGCTTGGGCCTTTTCAGCTCTGGCCTGCGCCATAATGCTCTCGGCCTCTTCACGCCGCGCCTGCATCGTCTCCATGAGGCTTGAAACCTCCGCTTGATATGCATCAATCACATCCGAAGACAGGGTCGCGGCAACGGGCCTTTTTTGAAGTTCCTTAATAACTTGGCTCATATCTGCAACAAGTTGCTCCATGCTCTCAACACGTGCCGTAAGAGATTGCACCGTTGCACCTGTTTGATCGGACGCGCGAAGCTCTGATGACAATCCCGTGATCTGCTCCTGAACATCAGCAAGATTTGAGGACATGTCGCGCATCGCACTTTCAGAGCCCGTTGTTTTTTGCGAAACCGTGTCTAACGATGCGCTGACGTCTCCGAGTTTTTGTTCAAATTCGCTGCGCAGTGACTCCAAAGACTGACCAGAGCCGAGCAAACCAGACGTCTGAGCAAATTGCGCAAGAAAAAATCCGACTGCACCTGCAATGAGGGCGCCTATCAAAACAGGCATCATACGTGTTTTTTCAACTATGGTTTCTACAGGAGCAGATGTATCCGCGCGATGTAAAGCTGCCTCAGACGGGTCATCGACCGTATCTGCTTGAGTCTCTGAATTTGGACCTAGGTTCTGGTCTTCGCTCTCCTCAGCCTCTTCAAGAGAGACTGACTGATCATCCTGCGCCTCTCCTGTGTCGCTGGTATGATCGTTTTCTCCAATCGCCTCTGCCTGCTCTTCAATCACCTCGGCATCAAGAATAGTCTCATGCTCAGAGTTACCCTCTACTGTTTCAGCATCTTGGGGCGTCTTTATCTCATCTTCGCTTGCTTTATCTTTAGATTTGGTCATTGCAGCTTATCTTTCAGCAGTCGTATATTTGTTGTCATTTAATTTGGTCCCTCACCGCTCACAACCTGTTCTTGTTTTTTGTAAATATTACAAATTGCAGCGGTCATGTCCTTAAGGTTTGGCTCTGCGACGGCATGTAGATTAATACCGTTAATATGTTTGAATGGGGCAATGACGGCATTGCTCATGCCCAAAACCGTGCTGCCCATGGGTATTTGCGCTTGGTCCAAAAATATCTGTGCTGTTCGGGGTGAAAATAGGGGAAGTATCAATGGAATTTCCCGCTCCAAAAGGCTTTGTGCGTCTTGTGAGAGCGTCAAAGCCTTTTGGTCATAGGCGATGAGTGTCTCACAGTGAATGCCATGGTGTTGCAATCTCTGTGCAACGTCACCGCGGGTATGACGACCATGAATATGCAAGAGAGGGCCACTTTTGTGCTGCGCTACGATAAGGCGGACCAAATCCGATGCATCCCCATTGGCCGAATGTGCCTCAAAACCTAGCGCTTGTGCGGCCTGAGCGGTTTTGTGGCCAACGGCATAGCAAGGATAGCCATGCGGTATAGACTGTGCACCAAGCGCATCAATCGCATTGGAAGACGTCACAACCAAAGCCGCGTATTTGGAAAAATCAGGGGTCGGATTAAGGTAGTTCAGCGAAATCAATGGGCTTATCACAATCCTTGACTCTGGCAACGCCACATGTAACGTCGCGGCAAGATTTACAGAGGCCGCCTTAGGCCGCGTTAAGAGAATGACAGGATTTTTGTAAAGCCAAGTGTCCATCATAGTTGACAGTATTACAGAATAGGGTCATCTGTGACAACGACGGAGGTTACGATTTCTAACCCAAATCTCATTCTAGGCATAGAGAGCAGCTGCGATGAAACTGCCGCAGCCATTCTTGCCTTTCAAGATATTGAAAACGCTGAAATATTATCCTCTGTTGTATATTCGCAAACGGAACTACACGAGCGGTTTGGCGGCGTTGTTCCAGAGATCGCCGCCCGCGCGCATGCAGAGCGTTTGGACCTATGTGTGCAAGAATCACTGCAACGGTCGCAAACCTGTCTAAAGGATATGACAGCTATAGCTGTAACCGCTGGACCAGGCTTAATTGGGGGACTGCACTCGGGCGTGATGTTTGCCAAAGGCCTCGCCATAGGCGCAGATAAGCCATTAATCGGCGTCAATCATTTAGCAGGGCATGCGCTGACACCGCGTTTGACTCATTCAGCTTCATATCCTTACCTTATGCTGCTCGTCTCGGGCGGGCATTGCCAGTTTCTCATCGTTAAGGGGGCAGAGCGCTTCGAGCGCATTGGCGGCACAATTGATGATGCCCCAGGAGAAGCCTTTGACAAGGCCGCAAGGCTCTTGGGTCTGGCACAGCCAGGTGGTCCTGCGATAGAGGCGGCGGCAAAAACGGGCAATCCAAAGGCCTTTTCATTTCCAAGACCGCTTTTGGACCGCCCTGGATGCGACTTGTCCTTTTCAGGACTAAAGACCGCAATTTTGCGCGCAAGAGATCAGCTTGTCTCTGAACAAAGTGGGTTATTCGCCCAAGATGTTGCAGATTTTTGCGCAAGCTTTCAATCGGCTGTAGGTGACGTCCTTGCGGAAAAATCAAAACGCGCCTTGGATATTTACCTGTCGCAGAACCCGCAAACCCCCATTTTTTGCGTCGCTGGAGGCGTTGCCGCCAATCAAACCCTAAGAGCCAAATTGACAGAAGCCGCCCAAGGGAAAGGGGCAGAATTTATTGCGCCACCACTGGCTCTGTGCACCGATAATGCCGCAATGATCGCCTATGCTGGGGCAGAACGTTACCTCGCTGAAACCAGAAGCGAATTGGATTTGGTTGCACGACCAAGATGGCCATTGGATACGACAAAGGCAGGCCTCATCGGGGGCGGCAAAAAAGGCGCAAAGGCATGAAGATTGCTGTTCTAGGATCAGGTGCATTTGGAACAGCGCTTGCGATTTCACTGTCTCATGTGGGTAAAGATGTCACCCTTTGGGGGCGCGATGCCCAAGCCATTGATGAGATGAAGCAAAAGCGCGTCAATCGCCGCTACCTGCCCAAGGCAATATTTCCCAAGAACCTGCATGTCACTTCAGATAGTGACCACGCACTGGCCGCAGAAACCCTTCTCTTTGCTGTCCCCATGCAACAGCTTGCAACGATCGTGCAGCACTATAGCCCACAATTGTCGGGAAAAAATGTGATCGCCTGTTGCAAAGGCTTGGATATCAAGACGGGCGTTGGACCGACGGCTTTGATCGAAAAGCATGCAGAAGGAAGCAGGGCGGGGATTTTGAGCGGACCGAGCTTTGCGCGCGATCTTGGGGCGCATTTGCCCACCGCTTTGACTCTCTCCTGCCGTGATCAAGCTGTCGGCCGTCTGTTACAAAATGCTCTGTCTAGTCATATCCTAAGGCTCTACACCAATGAGGATATGATAGGCGTCGAGCTTGGAGGGGCGTTGAAAAATGTCGTCGCAATTGGATCTGGCATCTGTATTGGTGCAGGTCTAGGGCATAGCGCACGCGCGGCACTGATGACGCGCGGCTTTCGAGACATGTGCAAGGTTGCAACCGAGCTTGGTGCAAAGATTGAAACGCTAACCGGACTATCGGGTCTTGGTGATCTTAGCCTAACCTGTATGTCCGACTTATCGCGTAATTTTCGCTATGGCGAGGCCTTGGGCCAAGGGAACGACTTTGATGCGCATATCACAGTCGAAGGCGTTTCTACAGCAGAGGCGCTACAACACCATGAAGCACTCAAGCACCTAGAAATGCCTATCTTTCGCGCTGTCGCGAACGTGGCGCATGGACGATGCACCATCAAAGAGGCTACAAAGGTTCTTATGACACGCCCACAAGGAGAGGAATGATGCGCGTTGCACTGATCGCAAAGGATAAGCCAAACCACTTGGAGCTGCGTCTGGAAAATAGAGCCGCGCATATCGAATACCTGAAAGCGACCGACGTCGTAGAGCAGGCGGGGCCGCTTTTGTCAGAAACGGGCGAAATGGTCGGCTCTCTCATTATTCTCATGGTTGATGATATGGAACAGGCCCAACGTTGGGCAGATAATGATCCGTATGGGCAGGCTGGACTGTTTGCTTCTGTTGAGCTGATCCCCTGGAACAAGGTCATTTGACATGCAGTACTGGCTGTTTAAATCCGAGCCAAACACGTGGAGTTGGGCTGATCAAGTGGCCAAGGGCGAAGCTGGTGAAGAATGGGATGGCGTGAGAAATTACCAAGCGCGCAATTTCATGCGTCAAATGAACATCGGTGATCGCGGTTTTTTCTACCATTCTCTCAAGGAGAAATCGATTGTAGGGATCGTCGAGGTTATGGCCACCTCTCACCCTGACATCAGCAGCGATGATCCCCGCTGGGACTGTGTAGATATAAAGGCTCTGTGCAATGTTCCACGGCCCGTGACATTGCAAGAGATAAAGGCACATCCCACGCTCAACAATATGATGCTGGTTCGAAATGCGCGGCTGTCAGTACAACCCGTCACATCAGACGAATGGACCACCATCTGCCAGCTTGGCAATATATCAAAAATCTCAGACTAGAGCGTGTCACGTTTAATCGGATTCATTTGACACGCTCTAACTTATGATTTTGTCGTATGTTCGAACCGCCAAACCGGTGCCCACTTTGGCTGAACCTGCTCCAGAGCATTTTCAAAAAGAAATTGATCGACTTTTTTGGTTCGAACATGCGAAAGACATCGACGCGCGAACGTGAATTTTAAGGGCAGTGGCGCCTTTAGAATGTCTATGAAGGAAAACCGGCTCTGACTTGCACAAAGCCAGAGCCCGCACTCACCCAGTACAATGTACCCACCTAGATGAAATAAACGGAAAGTGTGCTACTAGCCATTCTAACAAGTCTGACAACGAATTAGCATGGAGCGGCTTGACACTTCAAGTTCCGAATACTGACAAGTTTCTTCAACATTATCAGATATTGTCTGCACGCAAAGCGCGACTGGCTTAGCCGTAAACGCTCTCTTTTCCAAATTTCTTTGTCAGCATGTAGTAAATAACGGCACGATATTTATTGCGCTCAGAGCGGCCATAGGTCTCGATAACATCGTTGATTGCCTGCATTAATTCTGGACCATCACTGAGACCAAGCTTTTTCATTAGAAAGTTTTTTTTGACTGTTTCCAGTTCACTTTCTTGGCTGCCAGCAACTGTTGAGGCATCCGCATTATAGATTGATGGACCACAGCCGATGGTCACTTTTGTCAGTAAATCCATCTCGAGAGAGATCCCGCACTTGTTTTTAAGATCATCTGCATATTTTGCAATTAGATCGTCACGCTTACCCATCTTTGCATCCCTTATACCTACAGTTTCTACTCAGTGACATTTCTGTCACGGCACATTAGCCCAGCATAAACCGTGTGAAAAAGGGGGAATTTCAATGAATTAAACGCCCTCCCGTTGCATTTTGGCAAAACCTTTGTCCAAAATGCAACGGATCCAGGTTTAATACCTATAATGTTCGGGCTTGAATGGGCCTTCTGGTGTGACGCCGATGTAGTCTGCTTGGTCTTTGGCAAGTGTCGTAAGCTTCACACCGATGCGATCCAAATGCAGGCGTGCAACTTTTTCGTCCAAATGCTTTGGTAGGATGTAAACATCATTGTTATATTCATCACCCTTAGTCC
>WTIQ01000488.1:0-13435 GCA_011525185.1 Paracoccaceae bacterium
CTGTTTGGACGCTACGCAACTTATGTTGGCGGCTCGCCCTATCAGTCTCCAGCTCTCTTGAGTTTAATTTGGCAAGCAGAAGCCCGCGGTGTCTGGAAAATACAAGGCGGCATGCACGCCCTTCCCAGCACGCTCAAAAAACTCGCCCAGGAGCGGGGCGCTCAGTTTCACCTCAACACCAAGGTCAAGCGCCTGATTACAGATAACAGCACCATGAATGGCAGCGCTGTGAAAGGTGTTCTTTTGGAAAATGGGGATCAGCATCGCGCAGATATTGTCCTCTTTAATGGCGATCCGCGTGCCCTTGCTACGGGTCATCTTGGAGACCCAGCCCGTGCGGTTGCCCAGAATACAGTGAAAGAAGCCAGAAGCCTCTCCGCGCGCGTCTGGAGCTTTGAAGCAAAAATCGAGGGCCCTGATCTCGTCCATCACAACGTATTCTTCGGACAAGACCCGCGCCAAGAGTTTGATGACATCAAAAAAGGCCGCATGCCCGAAGACCCAACTATTTATATTTGCGCACAGGATCGTGGCACCAACAAAGCTTATCCAGACATGGAGCGCTTTGAAATTATCCTGAATGCCCCATCAATAGATATGGCGCACACCTTGGAACAGGAGTTTGAAAAATGCAAAACGCTGACTTTGAAAACGCTGGCACGCTTCGGGCTTCGATTCACTCCAGAACCAGACAAAAGCGCTCTGACGACACCGACGCAGTTCGCACAGCTGTTTCCAGCTTCGGAAGGCTCCCTTTACGGGCAGAGCCCACATGGAATGACAGCGGCCTTTCGGCGACCGACCTGCCGCACGGCGATATCAGGCCTGTATCTCGCAGGCGGCGGGGCACATCCAGGGGCGGGGGTGCCGATGGCGACCCTCTCCGCGAGGCACGCGGTCGAGGCGATCTTGAAAGACCAAACTTCAATGTCTCCGTCCCCTCAAATGGGTACGCATGGTGGTATATCGATGGCATCAGTGACGGAGCAGACCGCGCAATTTCGATCATCGGATTCATAGGCTCCGTCTTTTCGCCGTGGTATCGCTGGTCAGGTCGTAAAAATCCTGAAAATCATGTCTGCATCAATGTCGCCACCTATGGGCCAGGGGGACGCTTTACAATGACAGACCGAGGTCAAAGCGCCCTACGTCAGTCGCAGGATGTCTTTCAAGTCGGCCCCTCCTCTATGACATGGGACAAAGACCGGCTGATCATTGACGTAAATGAGATCGGTTCCCCACCTCTCATTTCACGGGTGAAAGGTCGCATTATAGTGACACCAAGTGCTATGACCCATGTAGAACTTGCCCTCAGCCCAGATGGCGCTCATGTCTGGCGTCCCTTTGCACCGACCTCCCATATCAGTGTGGATTTGAACGGTAAGGGCTGGCAATGGGAGGGCCATGGCTATTTTGACAGCAATTTTGGCACCCGTGCGCTTGAAGACGATTTTAAATATTGGACATGGGGACGCTATCCCATGAAGGGTGGAAGCGCCTGTTTTTATGATTTGGACCGACTGGATGGGAGCACACTGGCAACTGCGGTTCATTTTGACCATGATGGCGCGGCAAAACGTATTGATCTCCCCCCTAAGGCCCGCATCAAACGAAGCCTCTGGGCCGTCGCGCGTGAAACCCGCGCCGATGCAGGCTACCAACCCAAACAAGTCAAAGCGATGCTCGATGCGCCCTTTTATTGCAGAAGTGCCGTCAAAACCAAGCTTGACGGAGAGGAAACCGTTGGCGTGCACGAAGCCTTAGACTTGGTGCGCTTTCGCAGCCCGTTTATCAAGCCCATGCTCGCCGTGCGCGTCCCGCGACGATCGGCTTGGCGCTTTGATTAATCTAGGGACTGTGCATCCAGAGACTCTGCGTCTGGGTTAAGTTTCCAAACTGCATAATTCAGCGCACCTGCCACGCTGACCCACGCGAGATATGGCATAAACAGCCAGCCTGCGAGTGGGGCAACATTAAAGAACACCACCATGGTTGCCGCGACAGATACCCAGAGAGCAACGAGAACATAAAGCCCCTGTTTTAATCGCCTAAGGCCAAAGAACACGGGGGTCCACAGAGTGTTTAGGGCAATTTGCAACCCCCAGAGCGCCAGTCCCAGGCCATTGTTCTCGGAGAGAGCGACCAAGGCAGCGGCATAGGACATTGCGAGGTAAAGCGTCGTCCAAGCCACAGGAAACAGCCAGTTCGGCGGTGTCCAACGCGGTTTGTGCAGACGATCATACCAAGGCCCTGGTGGAAACAGCGCCCCCGTCGCACCAGCCGCAAAGCACGCAGCGAGAAAGATAAGAAACAAAATCGTAAACATAAAACGCAGATATGCCAGCTCAGCATGGCTTCAAGTTTGGATTTTCATTTTGTCAAACTTGCGCAGTTGCGCCATCGCATCACAAAACTGATCGGCCCAGTCTCGGCTATCATATTTTCCATCTGCCGCGGCATCGACTAAAAATTTAACCTCCTCCAAAGGTTTTGCATAAAGGACCGCCGATTGCGGCATGACCAAACTGGAGGCAGAGCGCAAAATAGAGAGACCCATAAGCCCGATTTTGCGTGATTTTGAGGTCCGTGCACGGATTGTGATGGTTTGGTAACTCTGATCTCGAATGACCTTGCCAATCCCGGCATAGATATGGCGTGCTGCAAAAATACCCGGGCGACAGGACACAGGCAGGCGTGTGATCCCAGCCTCGGAGCGCAGATAAAGCCTCTCGCTTTCCATAACCAAACGGCGCACCATTTGCCGAATGGCCTTGGTTGGTTTTGGGTTTGCCAAAAACTGCTCCACGTCTATTCCAGCCTGAGACAGCCACTCCATTGGCAGATACAACCGCCCCTCGAGCGCATCCTCCCCCACATCGCGCGAAATATTGGTGAGCTGCATAGCCACGCCAAGATCACAAGCCCGAGCCAAAGCATTTCGATCCCGCACGCCCATGAGAACGCACATCATAGCCCCAACAGCCGAGGCCACGCGCGCCGAATAGGATCGAACATCAGAGAGCGTTTCATAGCGACGCTCCTGCGCATCCCATGCCAAACCTTCGAGCAAAGCTTGCGGCAATTCTTTGGGCATATCATGCTGACGAACCATGGCCGCAAAAGCACGATCCATCGGGGTGTCCATGGGTTCACCCGCAAAAGCTGCCTCCATACGTTCCTGTAAGGCGAGCACCGCTGGCGCCTTGTCTGCTTTCAGATCGACCTCATCATCGGCCAAACGGCAAAAGGCATAAAGGGCCAAGGCAGGCTCCCGCACCGACTTGGGCAAGGCACGTGAGGCCGCATGAAAAGACAAAGAGCCATGTCGAATAGCTTCTTCGCAATGAGCCATATCTTTGGGATCAATCATGATTTGATCTCCAGTTCACTGCATCGGGCACAAGCTGCGTTAAAACTTCGGATGAGGTCACAACGCTCGGCACCCCTGCCCCTGGATGTGTACCCGCGCCGACGAGGTAGAGACCCTCAAACTCTTCACTGACATTGTGAGGTCGAAACCACGCGGATTGAAAAATGCGCGGCTCCAGCGAAAAGCCTGCGCCATGTGGGCTTAAGTAACGGCTTTCAAAGGTTTCCGGCGTGAAAATCTCAGAGGCCGAGAGATGATCGGCAAAACTGGGAATCGCATAGTCATGCAAGACCTGCTCCATCTTGGCGCGATAGCGCTCTTGTTCGGCTGCCCAGTCAACCCGCGCAGATCCTACAAGATTTGGCACAGGAGAAAGCGCATAGAATGTGTCATCTCCCAAAGGCGCGACAGACGGGTCTGTAACCGATGGTCTGTGAAGATAGATGGACATATCCTCAGCAAGGTGGCGTTTTTGGAATATATCCTTGAGCAATCCGCGATACCTTGGACCGTTCAGGATGGTGTGGTGCCCGACATCCTTCCACATATCCGCTGTCCCTTTGGTCCCAAAATACCACACAAAGAGCCCCATCGACCAACGTGCACGACGCATTCTTTGATCGGTCCAACGCTTTTTAAGCTTTTTCTTGAGCAAGGTACCGTAGGTATAGGCAGGATCTGCATTCGAAACCACAAGATCTGCCTTCACAATGTGACCAGACTTGGTCTTGACCCCGCGCACGCGACGATTCTGTGTGATGATTTCCGACACTTCCTCATTCATTTGGAATGAGCCACCTTGGTCAAGAATCACCTTTCCCATGGCATCCGCCAGCGCTTGCACCCCGCCCATGGCATAGTGCACGCCAAAGGCCCGCTCTAAATGAGACACCAAGATATACATGGAGGTCACATGAACTGGATCACCCCCAATAAAGAGCGGGTGAAAGGAGAGCGCCATGCGAAGCTTGGGGTCCTTTACGCGCTTGGCCGCATGGGCATAAACCGATTGATCGGCCCGCAACATGGCAAATCCAGGAAGCTCTTTCACCAAATCCCAGAGCTTGTTCATAGGCCTACGGCCCATCCCCTCAAAGCCAAAGCTATAGCGCGCTTCACTGTCTTTTAGAAATTTTTGAAACCCTTTAAAATCCTTTGGAAACAGACGCTTAATCTCGTTATCCATTTCTGTTTCATCGGGGAGGAGCCGGAACTTTGTGCCATCCTGCCAACGAATTTCATAAAACGGATCACAGAGACGTAGATCAACTTCATCGTCAAAATTACGGCCGCATTCTGCCCAAAGCTGACGAAACACCTGCGGCACCGTGATGATGGTTGGCCCCAGATCAAAGCGATGACCGTTTTGCGACAAAGAGGAGCCACGTCCCCCCAAACGGTCCAATCGATCAATCACTGTGACCCGATAGCCTTTGGCCCCCAAGCGCATCGCAGCAGACAATCCACCAATCCCGCTGCCGATCACAACGGCATGGGCCACGGTCTGTTTTTTTGCTACAGATGCAACATTTAGATCAATACGTGTCATTAATTATGTACAGTATTACTGTCTAGTTTAATTTACAACTCTTTCTTGATGTGGTTTTATAGGGGAGAAACAACAGAGTCTTGGGCAAAGAAAGGTCAGCGTTATCCAGAGCGTCACTCTAAGTTTTTATAAATTTAACGGGCCTTTGGCGCGGTTGTGGGCATTTGCTATGATGGGATTTGCCCGCCTGCCCCTTGCCCGTGTGTCAGGCTTGCGATTTTGGAAATTATGCGGATCAGGCACTGGAGAGGGCTTTACCCCCCGCCCCAATACGGCTGTTTATGCCATTTTATGCGTATGGGACAGCAAAGCCCAAGCGCAAAGCGCCTTACAAAACAGCGCGATATTCAACAGATATCAAAGGGCCTGTGACGAAAACTGGACAGTCTTTTTAGAAACATCATCGGCACGCGGGGCTTGGTCTGGTCAAAATCCTTTCGAAATATCTGATAAACCTATCGAAGGTCCCATTGCCGCCCTCACACGCGCTACCATCAAACCATCGATTCTCATGAAATTCTGGGGCCGCGTTCCTGCGATCAGCCAAATGATTGGCGCAAATCAAGATGTGCTCTTTAAAATTGGAATTGGAGAAGTCCCCTTTTTCCACCAAGTCACCTTTTCAATTTGGCCAGATGCAAAGGCGATGGCAAATTTCGCACGAAAAGACGGCCCTCACGCCAAAGCCATTCGCGCAGTGCGTGACGGGCTTTGGTTCAAAGAGGAACTTTATGCTCGTTTCAGTGTGGTAGAAACCAGCGGAACGTGGAACGGGAGCAATCCCATCAAGCTAAAAGAAGTAGAATGACTATGCATTTTCCATTCTCAGCCATCGTCGGGCAAGATCAAATGAAACTTGCGATGATCCTAACGGCCATTGATCCCACGATTGGCGGAGTCTTGGTCTTTGGCGATAGGGGCACTGGCAAATCAACGGCGGTGCGGGCTTTGGCAGGTCTTTTACCGCACATAAAAGTGATACAGGGATGTCCCGTTAATTCTCAAACGGCAGAAGAAATCCCAGACTGGGCGACAGTCAACGAACCGATTCAGATCGAAGTGCAAACACCAGTCGTCGATCTCCCCCTTGGGGTCTCTGAGGATCGTGTCACCGGCGCCCTTGATATTGAGCGAGCCTTAAGCAAAGGGGAAAAGGCCTTTCAGCCTGGGCTGCTAGCGAAAGCTAATCGCGGCTATCTCTACATTGATGAGGTCAATCTTTTAGAAGATCATATCGTTGATCTTTTGCTAGACGTGGCGCAATCAGGCGAAAATGTTGTCGAACGGGAAGGATTGTCAATCCGCCATCCAGCACGGTTTGTTCTCGTGGGATCTGGAAACCCTGAAGAAGGCGAATTACGCCCTCAGCTTTTGGACCGCTTTGGCCTTTCTGTTGAAGTCGGCTCACCTGATACCATAGATGAGCGCGTAAAAGTGGTTGAGCGGCGCGATGCCTTTGATCGGGACCATGCCGCTTTTGCACACAAGTGGGAAAAAGAAGAGCTACGCATCCGCAGTAAAATCACAAAGGCTCAAAGCCTTCTCTCGGAAGTCAAATCTGGGAAAGCGATCCTAAAACGATGCGCTGAATTGTGCCTAGCTCTGGGAGCAGATGGCCTGCGGGGGGAATTGACGCTTTTGCGATCTGCCCGCGCTCTTGCCGCCTATAAAGGTGCTAAATCAGTGCAAACGCATCATCTCAAAGAGATTGCACCTCTTGCCCTCTCGCATCGATTGCGACGTGATCCACTGGATGAGGCAGGCTCAAGCCTGCGCGTTCAGCGCGTGGTCACTGATCTCTTGGGCTGACTTCTTAGGATGAGCGAGACAGATGACATATGGCTGCGGGTCAACCTTGCCTTGACCCTTTTGGAACACGATCCCAAAGGACTTAAAGGGATTTGTTTTCGTCTTCGCTCTGGCCCTGTGAAAACCCGTGTTATGGCGCATATCGAAAAGATCGCGCCGCGGATCATTAAATTGCATCCCAATATGTCAGATGAACAGCTGTTTGGTGGCTTGGATGTGGTCGCAACCTTGCAACATCAGAAACTTGTCCACTCAAACGGCCTCATGAGGTGCGATGGTTGGCATGTTCTCACAATGGCAGAACGCTGCCCAACTGATATGGCAGCCAAGCTCGCACAGCATCTGGACAGCGAGCCTAACACGCCCTTGATCGTCTTTGATGAAGGAATTGAAGATGAGGCTGCCCCAAGTAAAATAACCGAACGCATCGCGTTTCAATTTGACTTGAGCGCGCAAAGTTATCGCACTGTTGAGCTTGAGACACTTCCCATAACGAATGATTATCCCAAGATGTGCAAACCCGACACTGGCAGCATATCGCAGCTCGTTATGCTCGCCAATTCTTTTGGCATCGCCTCCCCGCGCGCGGCTCTCTTTGCCTTGAAAGCGGCTCAGATAAACGCCCGCTTGAACGCTCGAACGCACCTGTTGCAAGAGGATTTAGAAATCGCGGCCGAACTGGTCTATCCCCATCGTGCAACGCAAATTCCTGCGCCTGAGTCACAAGAGGAGCAGCCCCCTCAACAGCAAAAGGAAGAGACTGATACAGGAGAAAACGACACAGGACGGGACAAAACGGAGCTACCAGACGAACTTTTGATTGAGGCGGTTCAGGCCTTGCTTCCAGCGCAGTTAGACCTCAGCGAAAAAAAGCAAACAAGCTTTGGCAAAACCAAAGGTTTAGGCTTTGGCACACAGCTAAAAGGACTTCTAAGAGGACGCCCGAAACAGCCAAGGCAAGCGAGGCTGACAGGGCAAAACCGCTTGGACATCATCGCAACTTTGCGCTCAGCCGCCCCGTTTCAAACCATGCGTCGCGCCTCACGAAAAAGCGCTAAACATCTGCATATTTATCCAGACGATCTCCACATCAAACAATATGAAACACGCTCCGAGCGCGTTATCATTTTTGCAGTAGACGCTTCTGGCTCAGCCGCTGTGTCACGCCTTTCTGAGGCAAAAGGAGCCGTTGAGCTTTTACTTGCAGAAGCCTACTCACGTCGTGATTTTGTCTCTCTGATCGGGTTTCGAAATACCCAAGCTGACGTGCTTTTGCCCCCCACCCGCTCATTGGTGCAAACCAAACGGCGTCTTGCTGACTTACCAGGCGGTGGAGGAACACCTCTTGCCCATGGGCTCGGTGCTGCCTATGAGCTGGCCTTACAGTCAGGGTCGCGGGGCAAAACGCCGATGATCGTCCTTCTCACTGATGGCCGCGCAAATATTGATCTTGATGGGAATGCAGATCGCACGATGGCCCTCGATCACGCGCGCAAGAATGCGCTTTTGATCGCCGCAAACGGGATTAGATCAATCACTCTTGATGTTGGAAATCGCCCCAATCAGGCTCTCGCGGATCTCTCAAATGCGATGCGCGGTTGTTATTTTCCTCTGCCCCGCGCCGATGCCCATAAAATAAAAGCGACCATCAACACCGAATTAGAAGCGGTATGAGGTGGTCCGACCACAAAGCGAGCTGGCCCAATCATGCGCACTCTCGCTTTATTCGAACGCCCCCGCATGACTGGCATGTTCAGCATTTCGGAACGGGGACAAAACCCATTCTTTTTCTCCATGGGACAGGCGCCTCAACCCACAGCTGGGCAGGGCTTATTCCCTATTTCCAAGATGATTTTGACATCGTGGCGGTTGACTTGCCAGGCCATGGATTTACGGCGCTTGGCAGCAAGCAGCGCAGCAGTCTGACCTTAATGGGCGAAGATATCGTCGCCTTGTGTCGAGAGATGAGCATCACACCAGAGCTAATAATTGGTCATTCGGCAGGGGCCGCTCTTGCTTTGGAAATCTCTAAAGCGCTAAAGCCAAGGGCCGTGTTTGGATTAAACGCCGCCACCAAAACTTTTGCAGGCTTAGCAAGCTGGGCCTTTCCTTTTGCTGCAAAAATGATTGCCTTAAATCCCTTTATCCCCTCCTTTGTGGCGGGGCTGGGCCGCAACGAGCGCCGCGTGAAATCGCTCATTGAAAATACAGGATCAAAACTAACGAGCGCGCAGCTAGCGTTTTATGAAACTCTGTTTCAGAACCAAAAACATGTGGAGGGCGCCCTATTGATGATGGCCCAATGGAATTTGGACCATTTGCTGTACCGTCTGCACGAGATAACAACTCCAGTCTATTTTATCTCTGCTGAAAACGACAAAACCATTTCGCCCGTCGTCAGCATCGAAACCGCCGCAGTTCTGCCAAACGGGACCGCCTACGTGTTGGACCATTTAGGACATCTCGCCCATGAAGAAGATCCCAAATTGGTTGCGGAGACAATCCTGCAAGTTATGCCCATTTGATCTAAATTCGCGTCCATCCGCTTATAACTGTCACCTTTCAAACTATCCTTTGCATAACACCGCTTCCGCTTAGAAATAAGGCCCGCGCCTGCCTGGGTAGGCGCGCACTTGAGATAGCGAACCCTTTGAGAATTCCCCGCAATACCCATATATTTCAATAAGCTGAGACAGTGAACGCGCCTGCCGATGGGGCAGGCAGGCGCGGGCCGGTGGCGCCACTGGGTGCGGTGTTTTGGCTATTTTTTAATTATGCAGCGGTCTTTGCCAAACTTTCCTTTGCTCTATAGTCGCGCTCTTACGCGCACTTTCTTTTAAGGCTGGACCATGCTATCTGGTGGACTGAAAAAAAGAGCTAATCACCTTGGGTTTCTAATGAGCAGAGCTGCCCCTGATCAAAGACGCTTTGAACGTGAAGTGGCGCGTGACATTAGCTATGCGCACTCGGCGCAAACCAAAGCGGGGCAAACCATGATCAAACTCATGGAAAATGCAACGGGGCGGATCAATCTGATCAAACGTGCCAGAGGCTACGGAGAAGAAGTCCAAAAAGGGCGTTCGTTCTGGGATGTGATGGTGGAACGCTACGGCCTCTCGCTGAATATCCAAAATGGCTCGCTTTCAAATATTCCCTCAACCGGTCCTCTCATTTTGATCGCTAATCATCCCTATGGTATTCTCGATGGGTTGATGCTGGGCTACATTCTCGCAACGGTTAGAGGCGATTTTCGTATTCTCGCACATCAAGTGTTTCGCAAAGCAGAAGAACTTAACAAAGTCATCATTCCCGTCTCGTTTGATGAAACGAAAGATGCAGTTAAATTGAACCTGCAATCGCGCAAATTGGCGGTTGATTACTTGGCGCGCGGCGGCGCAATTGGCATTTTTCCAGGCGGCACCGTCTCAACCTCGGTTACGCCATTTGCGAAGCCGATGGACCCCGCGTGGCGCTCCTTCACGGCGCGCATGATAGCCAAATCAAATGCCACGGTCGTTCCTATTCACTTTGAAGGCCATGCAAGCCGCCTCTTTCAGGTCGCAAGCCATCTTCATTACACGCTTCGTATGGGTTTATTAATCAAAGAATTTAAAAAACGCGTTGATGGGCCTGTCGACATTTCCATCGGTTCCCCGATCCCAACAGAGGAGATTGCAAAGCGTGCCTCTGATCCAAGGCTGATGATGCAATTCCTTAGACAGCAAACCTATGCGCTCTCGTCACAGAAGATTGATCCCAATGTGCAGGGATTTGAATTTGAGGATCATTATAAATCCGTCGCTCAATGATGCATCTCTCAAACATAAGGTCGCCATGTGCCAGTCGCATTTAAAGAGCAGTACGCTCCCTTGAAGACCCGCGTAAGGAGAAAGAAAAGCAAGATTTTGAGATCTTGCATAAGAATCGTGATTTTTGGCTGAATATGAATTGTAAGTGTTAAGAAAAATATTGTTAGCTATGCCTAGGGCTCGGGACACACGAATGAATAAAATCGCAACAGGTTCAATCGCACTTGTTTTAAGCGCACTTCTCAGTCCAGCATTTGCTCAAGACAATGCCGTTAGCACCAAACAGTATGATGATGGTGGTATATATAAAGGCACATTTCGCAATGGGGTTCAGCACGGCACGGGAACATACACTTTGCCGAACGGCTACGAATACTCGGGGGAATGGATCGATGGCGAAATAAAGGGCAAAGGACGCGCGGTCTTTCCGAACGGTTCAGTATACGAAGGCGACTTCGAAAAAGGCAAACCCCATGGGGTCGGTGAGGTCACATATCCTGATGGCGGCACTTATAAGGGTGATTGGCGAGAGGGAGAAATCACTGGCGAAGGTGTACTGAATTATGCCAACGGAGCACGCTATGAGGGTGGCTTTTTGAAGGGCCGCCATAACGGGCTTGGCATAATGACAAATTCCGACGGCTATACCTACGATGGCAACTGGATTGAGGGAAAAAAACAAGGCCTCGCCAAAATCACCTACCCAGACGGAGCCATATACGAAGGTAATGTTGAAAATGGGATACGTCAGGGGCAAGGCATGGTCAAAATGCCTGATGGTATGATCTTTGAAGGCGCGTGGGTGAATGGCCAAATCACTGGGCAAGGTAAATTGGTCCAGCCCAATGGCGACGTGTATGAAGGCGAGCTTGTGAATGGCCGTCGGCAAGGGGAAGGCCGTGTCGTCTATGCAAATGGTGATATTTATGAGGGCGGCTTTCTGGACGATTTACACCATGGTCAAGGACGTGTTTCGGGCCAGGATGGGTATAGTTATGACGGCACTTGGGACAAGGGCAAAAGACAAGGCGAAGGGACAGAGACCTATTCAGATGGCTCCACCTACACAGGTTCTTTTGTTGACGGAATAGCGGATGGAAAGGGTAAAATAAATTACCCAGATGGGTCGAGCTATGAAGGGGACTGGCTCAAAGGCATCATAGAGGGCAAAGGGACGGCTATATATCCAAACGGCATAACCTATGAGGGAAGCTTCAAAAACGCGCGCATCGAGGGCTACGGCGTTATGACCTATGCCAGTGGCTATACCTATGAAGGAAATTGGAAAGCCAGCGCACGTCATGGACAAGGCAAGGCAACGTTTCCAGATGGAATGATCTACGAAGGTGAATACAAAAACGGCGAACGGGATGGGAAGGGCAAACTCGCCCTGCCAGACGGATTTTCCTATGAAGGCGACTGGGATCAGGGGGAAATGACAGGATTTGGTCGCGCCACATATTCAAATGGCGATGTTTATGAAGGCAGCTTCGTAAAAGGAAAACGGCAAGGCGAAGGCAAAATGACCTTTTCTAACGGTGACACATCCAAAGGCACGTGGCAAAACGGCGATCTCGTCTCAACTCCTGAAGATGGTGTTGTGCAAGACAACTAAAGCAGCCCGATTCCAAGAGAATGCTGAGCTATAGTATTGTTTTCAAACAATATTCAAAATTTAAATCATCGTTCTGCCCAAGTGGACAGAGACGTCCCCACCGTGAGGCGGGTTGGCACTCTCGTTTAGGTTCTCTAAAATCGCAAAGATAGGCAGGACATGCCACCATCCAGTTTGGCGCATTCAGAATTGCCTACGCATGTGACCAGATACCCCGCCTGACGCAAAGACTCGGTTGTTTTGGGAAAGCCCTCTGGCATGATCACATAATCATTATAGCGTATTGCATTTGCAGCCGCTTCTTCTCCCTGCGCAGTCAAAATCACCTTGTAAGAATCAAAGACTCCTGTATCAGCAAGCCGCTGCGTCGATAAGATCGTTTTCCCATCCAAAAGCGAACAATCCGTTTTAAAATGCAATACCCCCTCGGGCACGGGCACCTCTCTCAGCGTCCTTCCCCATGATTCTAAAAGAGAGGCCAGCTCAGCAATCCCGTCAGAATTGGTTCGGGCAGATTGCCCCACCAGCACCTCTCGTGGTGTGGTCAGGATGTCACCTGCTTCTATGGTCCCTGGCCCGCTGATCCGTGCCATTCTTGGAAACAGCGGCGCTAAATGCTCTGCAATAACATCAACTTCCCCCAATCGGCTCGGTGCACCAGGGCGCATCAGAATGACCCCCTCGGGCAGACAAAGCGCTGTGTCTTCTACAAAGAGAGCATCGGGAAATTCCTCCTCTGCCTCTAGCTCAATCACCTCTGCACCTGCCTGCCTAAGAGCATGAATATAGGCCGCATGATGGGTCATTAAGAGATCAAAATCAGGCGCACCCACATCAACCGCGCGCAAACCATTTACAACTGAACGCCCAGGTTTGCGTGTCACCGCCCGTGTGAATTGCCAACTTGAATCGACGAGTGCCATAGAGTGTACTCCTTTTTAATTGATATGAAGTCACATCTGTGAGGACAGGTCCAGCATAGAATATCAGCGCAGCAAATTCAGGTCTTTGAAATTGCTTTCATACTTGAACGTGTTCAATTTGTGTCGACTTTAAATAAAATTCGCAGACGGGTTTTGCCGCTCTTTTTAGACCGCTAAACTATCAGCAAACAAACATAGAGGTAAGGGAACCATGGAACGGTATCAAGAATTGCTCAACGCATTTGATGTTCAAGTCATCGATAATCATGAGTTTGTGCAGGATAATCTTACAATATCACAAAAACTCGTCATCGAATTGCAGAATTAATTGGGCCTATCGGAGTCCAAAGGGGCTTCAGA
>WTIQ01000488.1:13445-17663 GCA_011525185.1 Paracoccaceae bacterium
ACAAATGCGGCTGACTAACCTTCAAAACCGTCAGCAAGCCGCTGTGCTTAACGCCCCTGAAGGGAGGTTTCATTTCGGCTTAGGCCTACTCTTGTACACAAATGGGGAACCAAAAACGCAACAATATGCGACGTTTACCTTTCAATGTGACCGCAATTTAGAAGACCGAGAGCTTCGTATCGTCGTACTTGACCAAACGTTTGAGATGAATTTCTTCTCTATAGACGAGTTAGACTTTGGTGAAGTGTGTTCGCATATATTTGAAGCCCTGCGAGAGGGTCTGAACTGGCGCATTAGCGATGAGATTGAAAAAACCAAGGTGGGGTTTGACATATCACCTGCGCAAGACACCCTCGCATAAGAGGCAATCCGTGCGCGACAGACCGCCTTGCAATTGACGATCTTCTATTAGGTTCATAGTCTCTGCCAAACTTTTTAACGCAGGGAATTTCCGCATATGAATATCAACGACGTCGTGAGCCTTGAAAAACTGTCTAGCACAGCTCTGATCTGTCTCAACAATCCGCCTGTGAATGCAGCCTCGCAAGCGCTCCGCTCTGGGCTAAAGCAAGCAGTCGAAGAGGCGGATGCAGACCCAGAGATAAAAGTAATTGCGCTCTATGGTGAGGGGCGCACCTTCGTTGCTGGGGCGGACATTAAAGAGTTTGGCAAACCCCCACTTGAGCCGATGTTGCCAGAATTGGTGAATGAGATTGAGGCCTCCGACACCCCGATCATTTCTGTCCTTCATGGAACAGCGCTTGGGGGCGGCTTGGAGATCGCCCTTGGCACACATGCGCGTGTGGCTCTGCCCGATCTGAAAGTAGGGCTGCCCGAGATAAACTTGGGTCTTCTACCCGGGGCTGGCGGAACCCAACGCACACCACGGCTGATTGGCATTCCTGCTGCCCTTGAAATGATCCTGAGCGGTCGCCATGTTCCGGCCGAAGAGGCCTTGGCGCTGGGTTTAATTGACCGCATTGTTGAGGGTAAGCCACGCGATGTTGCGCTCAAGGCGGCTCAAGATGTGTTAAATGGGGAACTCACAACACGACGCACAGATCAGATCACAACCAAAGCAGATCATGCGCATCTGGATGAGGTCGAAGCCAAGCTGCAAGCCACCAAAGCGCATCTTTTTTCGCCTCATAAATGCGTAGAAGCGGTCCGCGCCTCAACATTGCCTCTAGACGAAGGACTGCGGGTTGAGCGGCAGGCTTTTCTTGAGTGCATGCAAACACCCCAGCGCGCGGGTCTTATCCATGCCTTCTTTGGGGAACGCGCCGTTAGCAATGTGCCGGAGGCAAAACATACGCCTAAACCCTATGATAGGATCGGCGTGATCGGTGGTGGCACGATGGGATCTGGCATCGCAACCGCCTGTCTATTGTCGGGGCTCTCGGTGACACTCGTTGAAACCTCGCAAGAGGCGTTGGACCGTGGGCTAGGCACGATCGCGAAAAATCTCGACGGAGCCGAAAAGCGCGGCAAGCTATCAACCGATAAAAGGGCAGCCGTAGATGCAGCCCTCTCCAGCGCCCTTTCCCTTGATGCACTGGCTGAGGCTGATCTTGTCATTGAGGCTGTGTTTGAAGATATGGCTGTCAAAAAGGAGATTTTTCAATCTCTCGACAAAATTTGCAAATCAGATGCTATTTTGGCCAGCAATACCTCATATCTTGACATAAACGACATCGCGGCAGTAACGTCGCGGCCTGAAAATGTGCTTGGCTTGCACTTCTTTTCACCAGCACATGTTATGCGCCTCCTAGAAGTGGTGATTGGCGACAAGACGGCTGATAGCGTGAGCGCGACGGGCTTTGCGCTTGCGAAAAGGCTGAAGAAAGTCGCCGTCAAATCAGGCGTGTGTGATGGATTTATCGGCAATCGCATTCTCGCTCACTATCGCAAGACAGCCGCCTATTTGGTCTTGGATGGGGCCAGTCCCGCGCAAGTCGATCAGGCGCTTGAAAAATTTGGATTTGCGATGGGTCCCCATAAGGTCGGCGACCTTGCGGGTCTTGACATCGATTGGATGACTCGAAGACGCAAAGCCGAAACGCGCGCCCCTGAGGAACGTTATTCAGGCGCTATTGCTGATCAGATTTGCGAAAACGGCTGGTTAGGTCGTAAGACGGGAAAAGGATATTATCTCTATGAGGGCAAGAGCATCACACCGAATCCAGAGGTGGCAGAGATCATCGATGCGCAACGTCAAAAGGATGGCATATCCCCCCGCCATTTTACGGACAAAGAGATTGTAGATTGCTATATGTGCGCCATGATTTCAGAAGCAGTGCGGGTTTTGGAAGACAAAATCGCGGCGCGACCACTTGATATCGATATGGTTCTTTTGTTTGGCTATGGATTTCCCCGTCATCGGGGCGGACCTCTCCATTATGCCGACACGATCGGCATTGAGACACTGATTGATCGTATTGAGACTTACGCAACGGAAGATAATTTTTACTGGCAAGTTCCAGATCTTCTTCGCACTATGGCGAAAGAAAACAAGACGTTTGCTGATCTCAACCGATAGGGCCGCTATATGGATCTCAATTACTCTCCTAATGAAATGGATTTCCAAAAAGAAGTATGCAGTTTCTTGGCAGATCATTTGCCAAAAGCCACTGCAGATGCTGTGCGCTATGGTGACGGATTAACCAAGGAGATGATGGAGGAGTGGCATGCTATCCTCAATAAAAAAGGCTGGCTTGCCACAACATGGCCCAAGGAATTCGGAGGAACAGGTTGGACACCTGTTCAAAAACATATCTTTGAGGAAGAATGCTGTGCGGCCTATGCGCCCCGCATTGTCCCGTTTGGGACAAATATGCTTGGGCCTGTCTTGCAAAAGTTTGGCACAAAGGAACAGCAAGATGAGATCTTGCCCCGTATTTTGTCAGGAGAGGATTGGTGGTGTCAGGGGTATTCCGAACCTGGCGCGGGATCAGACCTCGCTTCGCTTAAAACACGCGCAGAACGGGATGGCGATCACTACGTTATCAATGGCCAAAAGACATGGACGACGCTAGGCCAGCATGCCAATAAAATCTTTTGCCTTGTGCGCACAAGCAGTGAGGGTAAACCGCAGGAAGGCATTAGCTTTGTTCTCGTGGACATTGACACACCTGGTATTGAGATGCGCCCAATTCGCCTCATCGAAGGGGGCCATGAAGTGAATGAGGTCTTCTTTAGCGATGTGCGTGTGCCCGTGGCAAATTTGGTTGGGGAAGAAAACAAAGGCTGGACCATTGCCAAATTCCTCCTCAGCCACGAACGCACTGGCATTGCTGGCGTTGGCTTTTCCATGCAAGCCTTGAGTGAAGTGAAAGAGCTGGCCCGAACGATCAAGCGCGGCGCCAAGCGCTTGATTGATGATCCCTTGTTTGCCTCACGGCTTGCCAAGGTGGAAATTGATCTTGAAGCGATGAAAATCACCAACCTTAGAATGCTGTTTAAAGCGCAGGAACAAGGCGCACCTGGCCCAGAGACCTCGATCCTGAAAATCAAAGGCACTGTGATTAACCAAGAATTGCGCGATTTAGCACGGCGTGCTCTTGGCCCCCTAGCGGCGCCTTTTCCGGGTCATGTGGGTGAAGGCAATATTGTCTTTGGTCCCCCTGACACCGCCTTTAATGCAGCACGGTATTTCAACAATCGCAAAACATCGATCTTTGGTGGGTCGAATGAAATTCAACGCAATATCCTCACAAAAACTATGCTAGAGATGTAAGCTATGGATTTCTCTTTAAGCGAAGAACGTCAACTCCTCTCCGACAGTTTGACTCGTTATTTGAGCGATCAATACCCCATAGAACATCGCATCCAAGCGGCCTATAGCGACCCTTATTTTGATCCTCTCAAATGGCAGGAACTGGTCGAGTTGGGCGTTCCAGCTGCGCTTGTGAGCGAAGAAAACGGCGGGTTTGGCGGCACAGGATCAGACATATCATTGGTCTTTGAAGCCCTTGGAGGGGCCTTGGCAAGCGAACCGTTCCTTGCTCTGGTCATGGCCTCTCGCCTGCTCAATGCAACGGGCCAAAATCAAGAGGCTCTCGTGACTGGGGCGACAAAATACGCCGCTGCCCTCTCCGAACCTGATGCGCCTTACGATCTCAGCGATATAGTCACAACAGCCAGTGATGACCATCGCCTTAGCGGTCGTAAATCTGCCGTTTATGGGGGGCATGTCGCCGATACGTTCCTTGTTGCCGC
>WTIQ01000294.1 GCA_011525185.1 Paracoccaceae bacterium
GAAAAAAATAGACTGCAAGAGGGGGTGGGCATGAAACATAATCGCAGCTTATTCAGCTACGCGCATAAACACTCGTGTTTTTGCTCTGTTGTGCCATTAAAATGAAACTAATCCAAGACGGGAATGGCGGCAAGAGGTATTCTACTGATAGTCGTGTGAGCTGTTTTGTTGCCATTCTTTGGCAAGATTCCCAAAGCGAGTAAACTTACCTTCAAAGCTTAGATCAACCGTCCCAATAGGACCGTGGCGTTGTTTGCCGATGATGACTTCGGCTTTCCCGCGTAACTGGGACATTTCATCCTGCCAAGCGGCCATTTTTTCAAGCTCATGATCGCCAGGTTTCTCGCGCTCTTTATAGTATTCTTCCCGATACACGAACATGACCACATCGGCGTCTTGTTCAATTGAGCCTGATTCGCGCAAATCTGACAACTGAGGACGCTTGTCGTCGCGTGATTCGACTTGGCGAGAGAGCTGTGAGAGCGCGATGACGGGGATATTCAACTCTTTGGCGATGGCTTTGAGACCTTGCGTAATTTCAGAGACCTCATTCACTCGGCTATCTTTGGCGCTGGCGGGGCGGACGAGCTGCAAATAATCCACGATCAAAACATCAAGACCGTGGGTTCGCTTTAGACGCCGAGCCCGCGCTGCCAGCTGCGAGATTGGAAGGGCAGGCGTGTCATCTATATAAAGAGGACAGCTTTCCAGCGTCTTTGCCGCATCTACAAAACGACGAAATTCGGCTTCGGTCATATCACCGCGCCTGATCTGTTCTGACGGCACTTCAGAGGCTTCAGACAAAACACGTGCCGCAAGTTGGTCTGCGCTCATTTCTAGGGAATAAAATCCGACAACACCGCCGTTCAGCGTCCCCTCGCTTCCATCGGACAGCGTGCCTCTTTTATAGGACTTTGCAATGTTAAAAGCGATATTTGTGGCGAGAGAGGTTTTCCCCATAGAGGGGCGACCCGCTAGAATGAGCAAATCGGACTTATGTAATCCCCCAAGCTTCTTATCCAAATCAATAAGACCTGTGGAAATGCCAGCCAAGCCGCCATCCCTCTGATAGGCATTGTTTGCACTTTCAAGGGCTGTTGAAACGGCTGAGAGAAAGGATTGAAAGCCTCTCTCGCTTTGGCCTTCCTCTCCCAACTGGTAGAGGGCTTGTTCTGCTAAAACGATTTGTTCTTTGGGTTCTTCGTCGATGACCTGACGTGCAGCCCGTGCGCTGATGTCTTGTCCCAGCACTATGAGCTCTCGTCGAATGGCCAAGTCATAGATCATCGTGGCATAATCGCGTGCAGCAAAAGAGGCAATGGCAGAGCCTGCAAGTCGGGCAAGATAGGTGCCACCGCCCAGTTCTTTGAGGCCTTCATCGTCATCCATGAAGCCGCTCACGGTAATAGGGGACGCCAGATTATTTTTTGCAATCCGTGCGGCGCAGACATTAAAAATACGAGCATGGACGGGTTCAAAGAAATGTTCTGGTTTCAGGATCGAGGATACACGGTCAAGAATTTCATTATTCGTAAGAATAGCGCCCAAAAGTTGCTGTTCTGCTTCAATGGAATGCGGCATTGGCTCCGCATGTCCGACTTTATTTGCTTCTGAAATTTCGGCGCGTTCGTTCATGTGTCGTCTCTTGATTCCCCCCACTGAATTAGACGAATTCTACGTGACAATGCAAATTGTATAACCCTGTGCATAACTCTGGTAAAACCTGTTAAACACTATATATTGTATAGCATAAGGGTAACAAAATCTATATGAAGTAATGACAAGTTTGTGTAAATTATGCATGAAAATGTCACATTTGTATTAGTCCTTATGTGCTTCTTGCCACGCTCGAGGCGCATTCAAAAAGGCGTCTACCTCTTTCAGCGTTGCGTTTGAAAACGATGCCTGTGTCTTGGCTTCAGCCAAAACATCCCACCACGTACAAAGGTAATGTATGTTGATCTCATTATCTGTGAGCACGTTTTGTGCGTCCTTGAAAATATCGTAAAAAAAGATAACCGCGGTGTGATTGCATGTCGCGCCAGTTTGCCGGATTGCCTTCACAAAATTGATCTTACTTCCGCCATCTGTCGCCATGTCCTCCACAAGGATGACACGGTCATTTTCGGACATGACCCCTTCGATTTGGGCGTTTTTCCCATAGCCTTTGGGCTTTTTGCGTACATAGGTCATAGGAAGTGCGAGACGCTCTGCAACCAAAGCGCCAAATGGAATGCCTGCGGTTTCTCCTCCTGCGACGTTGTCGAAAGTTTCAAAGCCCGCATTTCGCATGATGGTGACGGTCATAAAATCCATCAATGTGCTGCGGATACGCGGAAAGCTGATCAGTTTTCTGCAATCAACGTAGGTAGGGCTCGGGAGCCCTGAGGAGAGAATAAACGGTGTCTCGCTGTTAAAATTGACAGCGCCGATTTCGAGAAGCATTTTTGCGGTGAGACGGGATATTTCGCTCGGGTCTGGATAATTTGAAGGAATCATTGTTTCACGCTTCTCATTGCTGTTTTTCTCTGGCGACGCGCCAGTATATGTCCTGCCCAGGGTCAAAGACGGTCACAGGTCCCGTCGCGCTTTCTATCGACTTGGGAAAAGCGACGGGGTGCTCTGATCGCTCTAATGTCAACGTCTCTCTATTCTTTGGCACCTTGTAAAATGCAGCTCCGTTTAGGCTTGTAAAGGCTTCCAGCCTGTCCAAGGCACCCTCTTCATCAAAAACTTGTGCGACGAGAGGCATTGTGTTGGTTGCCGTAAAGCATCCGGCACATCCGCAGGCCTGTTCTTTGAGACTGTCCAAATGTGGGGCACTGTCGGTCCCGAGGAAGAATTTCCTATTCCCGCTTGTGGCGGCCTTGCGCAGGGCTTGACGATGTTCTTCGCGCTTTGCAACGGGTAAGCAATAATAATGCGGCCTGATCCCGCCCGCGAGAATATGGTTTCGGTTTATAAAAAGATGATGCATCGTAATTGTTGCTCCAACGCTGTCGTCACACTGCGCAACAAAGTCAACGGCATCTTGCGTTGTAATATGTTCCATCACGATATTCAGTTTGGGATGTTGGCTTTTGATTGGTTGCAAAACCCGCTCGATAAATACAGCCTCTCTATCGAAAATATCAATGTCAGGATCGGTCACTTCGCCGTGCACACACAAAGGGCATCCAATGTCTGCCATTGTTTCAAGCGTCTCTGTGATACGCTCAAAATTTGTCACACCCGAGGCTGAATTTGTCGTTGCTCCCGCTGGATAAAGTTTAACGGCCTGAATAACATCGTTTTCATGGGCATGTCTGACGTCGCTTGGAACAGTATTTTCTGTCAGATAAAGGGTCATACGCGGCTCAAAACTAGAGCCCTCTGGCAAAAGCGCATTTATACGGTCTTTATAATCGCGCGCCTCTTGAGCTGTCGTAATTGGAGGAACGAGGTTTGGCATGATCAAAGCACGCGCAAAATCTCTATATGTCTCAGGCAAAACAGCGCGCAGCATGTCTCCATCGCGCAGATGCAAATGCCAATCATCGGGTCGGGAAATTGTGAGAGTCTGGGCCATAACGCAAGCGCTTACTTGATCGTAACTAAATTAACCAGAGCTAATTTATGCCTGCGGAGCGGCCGTTTGTTCCGCAGCCTTAAGGGCGTCCAGCCGTCGACGAAAATTAGGGCCGCGGCAGTGTCGCATTGCATGTGTGCATATCCGTTTGGACATCGCTGGTCGCTTTCTCTTATCCATGAATTGTAGCATAGAGAGTAGGTAGGGGCGATAATTTCGAAGCGTTTTGAGGGCACACACTACTGCGGAACGTTGAAAATTATCTGTGGCACATGTTTCGATGAAGGCAGATATTTCGTCTCTTTCAAGTAAGGCGTTTTGAAGGTGCGATGAACCTAGTCGAATATTAAATCGTTCGACATTCTTCGAAAGGAATAATGCTGCATGCATTGAGTTTTCAAATTTCGTACTGTTGTAAAGCAGAATGACACGCTCTGCAGAGGCTACCATGTCTGGCGCATAACCATAGCGAGATCGAAAATCCACTTTGCGTTTCCTCAAATTACGTCTGTCCCACGGCGTTATCACGGGATCTAGCGTCGCAAATGGTGAATTTACAATAACTGTGGAGAGGGGTGCCACTACGGAAAAGGCCGCCGCTGCGTAGCCCGCTGGACCAACCCCGTAAAAGACCACCTGTTCAAATTGGTCAAGCGACCCATCATCCACTAAGGTATCAAAGAAGTTTATCACAGCCTCGTCGCGAAACCACGACTGTGTCTTGCTAATGACGCTGAGACAGGACCAGCCCAAATTGTCGGCTAACGTCCAACCCAAGGGTTTCCCTTTACGATGTTCCGCGGCAATGTCTTGATAGTTTTCAAAATGAACAAAAAGCGTCTTACCTGCGTTCAACATCAGTGACGCGTGATTAGCCCCCAAAAAAGAAACCGTTAGGTCAACGGTTTTGTTGTCGTCGAGACTGAGTAGCCAATCTTGGTATTCAAGCTTTGCCAAAGATGTTTCAAATATGTCTATGTTATCTTTCATCTCTCACACCAATGCCTCTACC
>WTIQ01000052.1 GCA_011525185.1 Paracoccaceae bacterium
TCTTAGCCTGTTCAAACATGTCACGCACACGGCTCGCGCCTACACCCACGAACATTTCAACAAAATCTGACCCTGAAATCGTGAAAAACGGAACTCCTGCCTCGCCCGCGATCGCGCGCGCAAGAAGTGTTTTACCTGTACCTGGAGGGCCAACAAGAAGCGCGCCCTTTGGGATACGACCACCAAGACGCGAGAATTTCTGCGGATTGCGAAGGAATTCTACGATTTCTTCCAGCTCTTCTTTGGCTTCGTCGATCCCCGCCACATCGTCAAAGGTGACCCGCCCTTGCTTTTCAGTCAAAAGCTTTGCACGCGACTTGCCAAAGCCCATCGCACCGCCTTTCCCACCACCTTGCATGCGGTTCATGAAATAGACCCAAACTCCTATTAACAAAAGGAAGGGAAACAGGGTCATCAAAAAGGACTGCAAGCCACTTTGTTGCTGCTGTTCGGCGCGAATGGCGACATTATTCGCAATGAGCAAATCTGTCACGTTCGCATCCATTGGAATGATGGTCGTGAACTCACGTGAATCGCCCGATTTGAAGGCCACTTTTTCACCGTCAATCGTTGCCTCGATCACCTGACCGCTTTCTACAGATTTCACAAACTCTGAATAGCTCATTTCTCTGCTCTGCATTGCCCCGCCACCAGAGCTAAAGACATTAAACAGCGCAACAATGACCAAAAACAAAACGAACCAAATAGCAATATTGCGATTATTACCCACGACATTCTCCTGAACTGCAAACACAAGTGCGGTCTGCGATTGATCGCTGGTAGTTAGATAGCAACAATTCAGAAAGCTTCAATAGGAGGCTGCCTCTGCCAAGAGGGTTTGGTACAAAATTTTATGTCAATTTCGCTGTTTTCCATAAAATATGGAACTGCAACGAGTTGTGTGTCGCAAAAACACCCTGGAATAGATTTGAGTGACTGGAAGGGTAAATTTGTATCGCTCAACTGGCGCAGCTGTCGTGCCCCGTCGTGTCCTAGGGCTCTAATATGCATCGACCCGCAGCTCTTCTCTTGGTTTTTCTTAAATGAAAAAAACCAGCGATGGTCCCATGTGCGGGACTGTCCGCGCTCGCAAGACATCACAATATCAGCAATAGATTGATATTCACGACACATGCGAATTTTACCCTTAGAAACCGAAATAAGACATCCGTGTAACGTGGTGCCTTTTTCCTCCAAAATAGTGTTTAACGCCGCGCTAAGGACATTGCTGCGCGGCATGTAATCGGCCGAACTGACCCAGCCTAGGCAGTGTTCCAAAACGCGGCACTGAATTTCACGATCATATCTTGCAAAGATCGCATGCTCGATGATCAAATCTCCACAGTCAACCACCACAGCGTCGCGGCAAATCACCAAGACCCGTTGCTCAAGCGAGGCCCGTACCTGTGCCATTCTCTTTCCTGTCTGGGCGAGGGCTTCAGATGTGAGGCCTAACTCTGACAAAAGAGGCATTGATTTACGCAGCCTGATCCGCTCAAAATCCGTATTGTCATTCGAAGGGTCATCAACCCAAGTTTGCCCCTGTCCACGCAGATAATCGCGTAGAGCTTCGCGCTTTATGTTGAGAAGCGGGCGCATGATCCAATAGCCTTGCCCAGCGCTTCCCTCAGGGCACCACCGTCTTTCCAAAATACCCGTCAGCCCATCAACGCCTGACCCACGTGCCAAACGCATCAAAACGGTCTCGGCTTGATCCTCCAAAGTGTGTCCCGTCAGGATAACGCGGGCCTCGCCCCTTGCCTGAGCGAGCAAGTGATAACGCGCATCACGGGCGGCTTTTTGAAGGTTGCCTTGAGGTCTTGGAGTGGTCCATTGCAAAATCTGATGATCTAATCCGTTGCGGCGTGCAATATCACGGACAAAGCGTGCTTCTGCTCCACTTTCAGCACGCAGCCCATGATCAACAGTTAGGACTTTCAGAGCTTTACCGCTCTGCAAAGACCAAGCCTGTGCTAACAACATCAGAGCCAGACTATCGCTGCCCCCAGAGACGGCCACGGCGAGAGTATCGAAGCTCACGCCGTCACAACATCGTTCTATCGCCTCTGCAAATACAGCGGCAATGTCATTTTCATCTCTTGCTAGAGACACTGCAATGTTTTGAGCTCAGCTTCCGCTTCAGCAGCAAAGGCGGTATCTGGAAATCTAATCTCAACCTGCGAAAGGGTCTGACAGCCCGCATCTACTTGTCCAAGTTTCACCAAGGCCTTGCCAAGTAATGTCAAGACTTCTGGTGCAACTGGATCATTTGGATAATTGCTAAAACTTTCCAAATAGGCGCGCGCTCCGTTTTTTACATCATCATTTGCCTCAAGAGCTTTGCCGCGGAGCATATAAGCCCGTGCCATCAACGGACTAGACGGATAGGTCGTGCTAAAGCGTCCAAAAAGCTGCGCCGCCTCGCCATAGCGCTCTTCCTCAAAGGCCGTTTCAGCAACCGAAAAATCAGCTTCTTCACCCACAGCGAGCTCTGCGGTTTCGGTTTTGGGCGCGACCAAAGCGGTTTCTACATCGCCACCAAGTGTGCTGGTTTCTCCCAGAGTGGATATATCGCCACCTTCCAACTCAACCAAACGAAACTCGAGATCAGCGATACGACTTGTGCCATCTTCCACAACGCGCTCGACTTTGAATTGCAGCGCCTCTGTGGCTCCAGTCAAACCCTGCAACGCTTGTTCAATTGCATCCACCCGAGCCACAAGGCTATCGCTACTTGCCACCCCTGAGACAGAGGCGGTCGTCGAAAGCTCTTGCCTTAACTTTTTCACCTCAACGAACAAATAGGACAACTCTTGGCGAATATCGGCCAGAGTTTGTGCGCGTTCATCGGCAAACGCTGGCATTGAACATGCCAAAAACAAAACAAATCCAACCCAATATTTCATGTCACCCCTCATGTTTTAGAAATTTAGATTATCCAATACTGTAACGGCTCTACGGTTTTTAGAATAACAGCTTTCAGCGCTGCAGATTTCCGCAGGCCGTTCTTTGCCAAAGCTCACTGTTTTAAGTCGATCTGACGACACACCCTGTGAAATTAGGAATTCGCGCACAGCATTTGCCCGTCGTGCGCCCAAGGCAAGGTTATACTGGCGAGTCCCCTGCTCATCTGCATGCCCTTCGATAATCATCGTGTAATCCATATTGGACATTAACCAAGACGCCTGTTCGGAAAGTGTCGCGCTGGCTTGCGTACTCAGAGAGGATTGATCTACGGCAAAAAAGACGCGATCTCCAATTACATTTTGAAACTCAGCTGGCGAGCCTTCGCGAAATACGCCATTTCCGTCTGCTCCATTGGAAAAGCCGCCGTTTGATCCGCCATTAAAGCCCGTGTTGGTACAGGCGGTCAAACTTGCCAAACAACTCACTATTACCGCGATGTTTCTAAACTTCATTAACATGACTCTAGCGCTCCATTTAACAGTTTATCACAGTTCTTGTCATAAGTGAACGAATTCACAGGTTCTTATCCTATTGTCCAAGCGGAGACCATGCTGCATCTGAGGCTCCATCAGGCGTTGGAACCACTTGCAGATTACGCCCAGAAACATCCACCGAATAGAGGCGAGATGACCCCGTTGCTCCTTGGGTTTCGCGCGTAAACATGATCACACGACCATTTGGCGACCATGTTGGACCTTCATCAAGAAAGGATGCAGTCAAAAGCCGCTCTTCTGTCCCATCAGTGCGCATCACACCAATATGAAAGCGGCCTCGGCTTTGTTTGGTAAAGGCGATCATATCCCCACGCGGAGACCACACTGGCGTGCCATAATTCCCCCGACCAAAGCTCACGCGTTTGGGCGTGCCGCCACTTGCTGGCATAATGTAGAGTTGCTGTGCCCCTGAACGATCACTTTCAAACACAATTTGGCTGCCATCGGGGGAAAAGCTTGGTGCTGTTTCAATGGATGGAGATGTGGTCAAGCGCTGCGTTCTTCCAGAGGACAAATTAAGCAGATAAATATCGCTATTGCCTCCCCTCTCTAAAGAAAAGATGACCGAGGACCCATCAGGAGAAAAGCGCGGTGCAAAGGTCATCGCCCCTTGCGCATTTTGAAGTTGAGTGCGCCGACCCGAGTTAACATCCAACATGTAAATTTGCGGAAACCCTGTCTCGTAGCTTGTAAAGAGGACCTTATTGCCATTCGGCGAAAAACGAGGGCTTAGGATGAGATTTGCAGCATCCGTCAAATATTGGACATTGGCACCATCTTGATCCATGATGGCCAGCCGCTTCTCTCGCGCTCCTTGGCGGCCGCTTTCCGAAACAAAGACCACCCGCGTATCAAAATAGCCGCTTTCGCCCGTTAAACGACTGTACACCACATCTGCGACTTTATGGCCGATCCGACGCCATCCCTGTTTGCTTCCCTTAAATTTCAGCCCCGACCCAAGCTCTTGGCCAGCAAATACATCAAACAACCGAAACTTCACCACAACTTCGCTATTGGTCGCAGACACAGCACCGATTAAGAGCGCTTGTGCATTGATTGCTTTCCAGTCAGAAAACTGCACGGGCGAGCCAAAGCTTGTGATTT